>NZ_CAWURG010000052.1:0-86063 GCF_963924895.1 uncultured Sphaerotilus sp. | reverse complement strand
CACAAGATGAAATACACTTGGATGAAAGCAAAGCGTCGGGATAAAGTGGTTCTTGAACAGGATGTCGCTGAAATTCTCGATGGATTTGGCAAAAAATATAAGTTTGAATTTTAAGTATTTAACTTATTTGAAATTGCTTATGGAAGCTGAATTAAATCGTGGTCAGTTTTCTGCTTTCGTTAGGGATAATGGATATGATATTATAAAAAATGGTTGCCATGTTTGGCGAGGTGATAAATATGAGCTTGCGTTAGATCGTAATTGGAAAAATCCAGGGTATGAGCAAACTGATGAACATCCAGTGGTTTGTGTTAGTTGGATTGACGCGCAGGCGTATGCAAAGTGGCTAAGTGCGAAGACTGGGAATTATTATCGACTCCTGTCGGAGTCAGAGTGGGAGTACTCTGCCAGAGCAAATTCAAGGAAGCGTACTAAATTTTATTTTGGTGATTTTGATTCTGATATTTGCAATTATGCTAATTCGGCTGACCTCTCTATTAGAGGTAAATATCTTGGATGGACTTTCTCGGATTGTGTGGATGGATATTTAAATACCGCGCCAATTAAGTCATTCGGTTCGCCTAATCTATTTGGGTTGCATGACATGCTTGGGAATGTGTGGGAGTGGGTGGAAGATTGTTGGCATGGTGATTATGTCGGCGCCCCAAAGGATGGCGCTGTTTGGCGTGGATCATGTGAAGGGGATCGCCGTGTTATACGAGGAGGTGGATGGGGTGACACTCCAAAAAATATTAGGTCTGCAAATCGAAATGGTGACTCATTAAATTTGAGAGATGACTATACTGGTTTTCGATTGGTTCGTGAAATTAATTTTCGTAGTTCCAGTGTTCCTGATTCCAGTGGTGTGGGTGGCGACACAGGTTCTGCTACTGGGGGTACTTTGTGATCGGTGACAGGCTTCAGACCGAAGCTGGTGGTGTTTGACCATTTGATCGACGCCATCTACAGCTGCGAGCGCCAGCAGCACCTGCGCGCCGCGAACCTGGGGCTGGAGAAGATGCGCTTCGGTATGCGGCTGGCGCAGTGGTGAGGTTCAGCCCCGAGGATTGATCAAACCCACCCCGCAATGCTCAAAGTCCGGGACATTCCGCGTCACGACGGCGCATCCCCGAACCCGTGCAATGGCCGCGATCTGCGCATCGAACTGCGAAATCGGCCGTCCCAAACCACGCCGCGCCGCCACGATGTCCGCATACGCGGTGGCCGCCAGCCGATCAAACGGCAGGACACGCTGCGCAAAGTTTTCCTCGAACATCAGCACCAGCATTGCTTCCAGATGACTGCGTCGCTGTCCGGCCGGCAGGATGCGAGCCCCCATCAGCATCTCGGCTTGTGTGACGGCGCTGACGAACACCGAATCCGGCGGCTGCGAAGCCAGCCAAGCGATGACTTCGGGTGCAGGCTTGCTGCGGATCAGCTCCGACAGCACATTTGTGTCGAGCAGCCTTGTCATCGCGCACCGTCATCAGACGCCACGGCATCCAGTGCCGGCGGCTCCCGTACAGCCTCCCGCGCCGGGATGTCGAGCACCACATCCCCCAGCCCAGCCCAGCGAAGCGGGCGCGGATGCGGCTGGCCAGATCTTGTGCAGGTTCAGTTGGCAGCAGGGCATTGCGCAGAATTTGCCGCGCCTCCTCTTCCATCGAATGGTGGCTTGCCGCTGCTCGCTCACGCAGCAACTGCTTGATCGGATCGTCGAGATGGCGGATGGTCAGGGTGGCCATGGTGCATTCCTTCGAGGGTTGGGCCATCCTAGCAAACGCCCCTCAACTCGGCTAACGGTCCGTCAATCGACATCCGCATACAGCACATCCTCCGCGATCCGCAGATCAACGCTGGCAAACGCCACCCCTTGCCCCGGATCGAAGGGGTGCAACACCCACAGCCCATCCGCGCCGCAGCGGTACACATCCGCGCTGCGCGCGTCCGGGTCGATCAGCGCGATCTCGCGCAACGTCGGCATCTGGCGGTAGTGGGCGAACTTGGTGCCGCGGTCGTAGGCGGCGGTGCCGGGGGAGAGCACCTCGACCACCAGCGTCGGCTCCTGCTTGATCAGGGGTCGCGCCCGGTCGGCCTCGCTGCAGGTGACGAACACGTCCGGGTAGAAGTAGCTGTTGGCGCTGGCGGCGTGCAGCTTCATGTCGCTCATGAAGGTGCGGCAGGGGCTACCACGCAGGTGCTGCTTCAGCGCCATCGCGATGTTGAGTGCGACGGATACGTGCCGATCGTCGGCACCGGCCATTGCCCAGACCTCGCCATCGAGGAACTCATGGCGCTCGGTCTGGGTGGCTTCCCAGGCGAGGTAGTCGGTGGCGGTCATCGTCGGGGGGCTGGCGGGATGTCCCATCGGGTGGCTCCAGGGTGGCGCGGCGGGATAAGCTGGGTGCATGGTAGCGGACCCTGTTCCAATCGACGCCATGGACTCCAGCTCTTCCGGAGTCTGCGTGGGGACTCAATGAAAGGAATCCGGTGACCTACACCTTGATCGAGCTGATCGGCGCGGTACTGTTTGCTGTGGCCATTGCGCACACCTTCGCCACCAAGTTCTTCGAGCGACTGGCCCACACCCATCCCCGCCACGCCGGTCTCCTGCACCTGCTGGGCGAGGTCGAGGTGGTGTTCGGTTTCTGGGCGATGGTGCTGGTGGTGAGCATGTTCGCCGTCGAGGGCTCAGGCGCCGCCACCGCCTATGTCGATTCGCGCAACTTCACCGAACCCCTGTTTGTCTTCGCGATCATGGTGATCGCCGCGACCCGGCCGATCCTGCGGACCGCCATGGCCGCCGTGCAGTGGCTGGCCGAGGTGTTGCCGCTGCCGGGCAGTCTGGGCTACTTCCTGCTGGTCATGGTCGCGGTGCCCCTGCTGGGCTCGTTCATCACCGAGCCTGCGGCGATGACGCTGGCCGCACTGATCCTGGCCGACCGCTTCTTCTCGCAGCCCATTTCCCTGCGGCTGAAGTACGCCACGCTCGGCACGCTGTTCGTCAACATCTCCATCGGCGGCACGCTGACGCCGTTTGCCGCGCCGCCGGTGCTGATGGTGGCCGGCACCTGGGGCTGGGACATGGCCTTCATGCTGTCCACCTTCGGCTGGAAGGCGGCGGTGGCGGTCACCGTCAATGCACTGGGGGTGGCGCTGCTGTTCCGGAAGGAACTCGCCGCCTTGCCGCTGGCCACCGGCGGGAATGCGGGTGTGCCCGTGCCGCCCGCGCTGGTGATCGTCCACCTCGCCTTCCTGGTCGGCGTGGTCGTGTTTGCCCACCATCCGGCGGTGTTCATGGGCCTGTTCCTGTTCTTCCTCGGGGTGTCGCACGCCTACGAACACCACCAGGACCGGCTCATCCTGCGCGAGGGCCTGCTGGTGGCGTTTTTCCTGGCCGGGCTGGTCGTGCTGGGCGGGCAGCAGCAGTGGTGGCTCAAGCCCGTGCTGCTGAGCATGAGCAGCGACGCGGTCTTCTTCGGCGCGACGGCGCTGACCGCCTTCACCGACAACGCGGCGCTGACCTACCTCGGCTCGCTGGTGGAGGGGCTGTCGGACGAATTCAAGGTCGCGCTGGTGGCGGGTGCCGTCACGGGCGGCGGACTGACGGTGATCGCCAATGCGCCCAATCCGGCGGGCATCTCGATCCTGCGCGGGCATTTCGACGATGGGGCGGTCAACCCGCTGGGCCTGCTGGCCGCCGCGATCGGGCCGACGGTGGTGGCTGCGCTGGCCTTGCGCTTGTTGTGACGCCGATCGATGCTGCTTGATCTGGCTGCGCTGTTGGCGGCAGTGGTGCTGGCGGCCGCTGGCGGCGAGGCCTTTTTGCGGGGCGTGCTCGGTCTGGCGGCCTGGTGGCGCCTGCCGACGATGCTGGTCGCCACGACGCTGGCGGCCTTTGCCACCTCCAGTCCGGAACTGACGGTCACGACGCTGGCCGCGCTGGAGGGGCAGCCGGCCATCGGCCTCGGGGATGCGCTGGGCAGCAATGTGACCAACATCGCCCTGATTCTGGGTCTGGCCCTGCTGTTCGGCGATGTGCCGGCAGCGTGGGGGCCGTTGCGGCGCGATGGCCTGCTCGTGCTGGCGGTACCGCTTCTGACCGGATGGCTGGCGCTGGATGGCGAACTGTCGCGGCTGGATGGCGCGCTCCTGCTCGGCCTGTTCGCGGGCTGGCTGGTGCTGGTGGCCCGACAGGCCTCCCGGCACCGTCAGAGCCAACCGATCTCCGACGCCGCGGTGCCTGCGATGCCGCCAGCCCGGTTCTGGTCCTGGCTGCTGGTCGGGCTGGTCGGGCTGCTGCTGGCGGGTCGATTGTTCGTGTCCGGTGCCAGCGGGCTGGCCGCGGCACTCGGGATGCCGGGCTATGTGATCGGCGTGACCCTGGTGGCCCTTGGCACCTCATTGCCAGAACTGGTGACGACGCTCCTGTCCCGCTGGCGCGGCGAGGACGACGTTGGCCTCGGCACCCTGCTGGGCAGCAATCTGTTCAACGGGCTGGTCATCGTCGGCACGGCGGCCGTGATCCATCCGATCCGGATCCCGTTCGCGACCCTGTCTGGCGTTCTGGGCGTCGGGGTGTTGTCCGTGTTGCTGATGCTGCCTTTCCGGGGGCGCATTCCCCGTGGGCGCGGCGTCTTGCTGCTGCTCGTCTATCTGGCGCACATCGCAGCCAGCCTCTCGAACTGACTTCGGGGTCATTGCCGAGAGGCAGGCCGGCACCGCTGTGGTTGAATGCCTGTTCGCTCAGAAAAGCATTTCAAATCCCACGGAGCCGTCCCATGCCTGGCCTGTTGCCCCACGTCGATCCCGACGGTCTGCTCGAATACTCGGTCGTCTACACCGACCGCGCCCTCAACCACATGTCGCAGCGCTTCCAGGGCGTCATGCGCGGCATCTCCGGCGTGCTCAAGGAAGCCTACAGCGCCCGCTCGGCCATCGTCGTGCCCGGCAGTGGCTCCTTCGGCATGGAGGCCGTCGCCCGTCAGTTCGCCACGCAGCAGCGCGTGCTGGTGCTGCGCAACGGCTGGTTCAGCTTCCGCTGGTCGCAGATCTTCGACATGGGTGGCATCCCGTCCGAGACCCGCGTGCTCAAAGCGCGCCAAGTCGCATCCGGTAGCCAAGCACCGTTCGCCCCGGCGCCGATCGACGAGGTGGTCGCCACGATCGCCGAGTACCGCCCCGGCGTCGTCTTCGCGCCGCACGTGGAAACCGCCAGCGGCATGATCCTGCCCGACGACTACCTGAAGGCGGTGGCGGACGCGGTCCACGCGGTCGGCGGCCTGTTCGTGCTCGACTGCATCGCCTCGGGCGCGATGTGGGTGGACATGGCGGCCACCGGCGTGGACGTGCTGATCAGCGCGCCGCAGAAGGGCTGGAGCGGCTCGCCGTGCTGCGCCTTCGTGATGCTGAGCGAGCTGGCACGGGCGCGCATCGACGCCACCACCAGCACCAGCTTCGCCTGCGACCTGAAGAAGTGGCTGCAGATCATGGAGACCTACGAGGGCGGCGGCCACATCTACCACACCACCATGCCGACCGACGCGCTGACCAAGTGCCTGGAGGCGATGGAAGAAACCCGCGCGGGTGGTTTTGCCTACCTCAAGGCGCAGCAGGTCGAACTCGGCCGGCGCGTGCGCGAGATGATGGTGCGCCGCGGCTTCCCCAGCGTGGCTGCCGAGGGTTTCCAGGCGCCGGGCGTGGTGGTGAGCTACACGACCGATCCGGAGATCCAGTCGGCGAAGAAGTTCATCGCGCTGGGTTTGCAGACGGCCTCGGGTGTGCCGCTGCAGTGCGACGAGCCGGCGGATTTCCGCAGCTTCCGCATCGGCCTGTTCGGGCTGGAGAAGCTGCACCACATCGACCGCAGCGTCGCTGCGCTGGATGCGGCGCTGGACCGGATTCAGGCGCCGGCCGCGCAGCCCGTCAGCGCCTGACCGTCAGCGCTTCAGGCGGTCGTGTGCCGCCATGCCGACGAGCATGGCGGCCACGAAGATGCCCGCGTCGCCCCAGCCGCTGCCGAGCGCCACGATGGCGGGCCCCGGGCAGAAGCCGGCAATCCCCCAGCCGATGCCGAACAGCAGGCCGCCGAGCACCAGCGGGCCGTCGATCTGGGTGGAGCGGGGCCAGTCGATGGATTCACCGTCCCAGGTCTTGCCGCGCTTGCGGGCCCACGCGAAGGCCACCAGCCCGACACACACGGCGCCGCCCATCACCAGCGCAAGGCTGGGGTCCCAGGCGCCGCCGAGGTCCAGAAAGCCCTGGACCTTGAGCGGCTGGGTCATGCCGCCGGCGATCAGGCCCAGCCCGAAGACCAGACCCGATACCAGCGCGATCAGTGCGCGCATCGAAGCGTTGTTCATGGTGTTCATCCCAGCAGGTGGCGCGTGACGGCCACGGTGGCGAAGCCCGCCCCCATGAACACCAGCACATTGACCAGCGAGCGCAGCGACAGCCGGCTCAGCCCGCACACGCCGTGGCCGCTGGTGCAGCCATTGCCCAGCCGCGAGCCGAAGCCCACCAGCAGGCCGGCGACGATCAGGCCACCCGTGGAGGCGCCCGCCTGCCGCACCGGCAAGGCCGCGCCCAACTGCCACAGCCACGGCGACAGCAGAAGGCCCAGCAGGAACAGCAGCCGCGTGGCCTGCGGCGCCAGCGACTGACCCCGCAGCAGCGCCCGCAGCGGCTCACCCACGATGCCGGCAATGCCGGCAATCCGTCCGCTACCCAGGAGGAACAGCGCGGAAGCCAGGCCGATGAGGGCGCCCCCGGCGAGCGCTGCGCCGGGGGTGAAATGGGTCCAGTCGATTGTCATGTGGTCTTGGATCAAGTAGGAAGTGCGGATCCTACCGACCTTGTGCCGACTCGGCAAGACACCCCCGGGGGCATATGACACAAGCGCGTGGTGTGTGAACTATCTACGTCGGCCCCACCGTGAATTCCCCTGATTACCGCAGGGTCTGTGCGGTATTGCACGGGCTATTCATGCCAATTCAAACGATGGTACATGTGCGTTTATTGCATGATTCCGGCACCACTTCAGAGCGATTCATGACCGCGTCCATTTCCGTTCTCCACGTTGGTGCCGACGCACCGCAAGCGTCCGACTCCCGTTTCGGGCGCTGCGTCTGGCGCTTGTGTCCGACGCTGGAAGCGGCACAGGCGGCGCTGGCCGAGTCCACGCCGGAGGCGATCCTGATCTCGTGCGTGGACGAAGCCGAAGCGAAGACGCTGCCTTACTGGGCGGCCTGGACGCAGGCGGTGCTGGCGGCGGCGGTGGTCGTGCGCACGCCGAAGCCCACGCGTGAGCTGATGCTGAACCTGCTGCGGGCCGGCGTGCAGGACGTGCTGCCGTCCGAGCAGTCGGATGACGAGTCGATCGGGCGCAGCCTGTGTCTGGCGATCGAGCGCAAGCGGCAGGAGCAGGAGCTGCGCCGCGCGTGGTCGATCGATCTGGCCACCGGCTTGCCGAACCGGGTCCAGCTGATGGAGCTGCTGCACCAGCTCTGCGCGCTGCGCGAGCGGGAGCCGGCGCCGATGGCCTTGCTGGTGATTCGCGTGGAGGGGCTGGCGACGACCGAAGCCCGCCTCGGTGTGGCGGCTGCGCAGGCGCTGCGGCGCAAGCTCGCGGTGCGGCTGCGCAGCGGCTTGCGGGCGAGTGACGTCGTGTCCGCGCTGGCGCCGGATGCCTTCGCGGTGGTGCTGACCCGGCTGGAAGCGCCGGAAGATGGCGATCGCGTGGCGCTGAAGCTGTCCCAGATGCTGCGCGAGCCGTTCATGGTGAGCGCACAGACGGCGGTGGTCACGGTCTCGACTGGCCTGGCTGTCTATCCGTCTGATGGCCGCCAGCCCGAGGAGATGCTCAAGACGGCGCTGTCGGCCGCCGCGGCCCGGCGCGGTCTGGGCCGGCAGGGTTTTGCGGACCGCAAGGAAAGAGGCGCCGCGTCAGTCGCCAATGACGACTGAGGCAGCGCCCCGGGTGGCCGGTGTCAGCGGACCGGTCGGAAGGTGTGCCGGCCGGACAGTGAAGCCACCGTCGAGCTGGCCATCCACTCGGTGAGCCGGGTCATCGACAGCGGACGGCAGATGCCGTAGCCCTGCGCCACGTCGCAGCCGTAGCCGCGCAGCATCTCCATCACGACCTCGTCCTCCACGCCCTCGGCGACGACATTGATGTCGAGCTGGTGGCAGAGGTCGATGGTCGAACGCACGATCGCCGCATCCGCCTTGCTGGTGACCAGCGAGATGACAAAGTACTTGTCGATCTTGAGCGTGTGCAGCGGCAGGCGCTTGAGGCGCTGCAGCGAGGAGAAGCCGGTGCCGTAGTCGTCCAGCGCCACCCGGATGCCCCGGCTGGCGAGGTCGTGCAGCGTGGCCACGGCCCGTTCCTCGTCCTCGACGACGATCTGCTCGGTGATCTCCAGCTCCAGCCGGTCGGCCGGGAACTGGATGTCGTCGAGCATGCGCATCAGCCGGTCGGCCAGGTTCGGGTGCATGAACTGGCGCGGCGAGATGTTGACGGCCAGCGACAGCGGCATCGACCGGATGGCCGCGCACGCTTCCCGCAACACCCAGTCGCCCGCGTCCATGATCAGCCCGGTCTGCTCCAGGATGTCGATGAACTGGTCCGGCATCTGCAGCCCCATGCCCGGGCGGTTCCAGCGCAGCAGCGCCTCGACCCCCATCACCTGTCCGGTGCGCAGATCGACCTTGGGCTGGTAGTGCAGCTCGAACTCGCCCCGCTCCAGTCCCCGGTAGAGCGCCACTTCGGTGTTCAGCCGGTCGAGCACGCGGTCGTGCATGTCGGCGGTGTAGAAGTGGTAGCTCGACCCGGTGGCCTCGCGGGCACGGGCCCGCGCGGCACCCGAGTGCTGCAGCAGCGTGTCGACCTCCTGCCCGTCGGACGGGTAGATGGCCACGCCGACATGCACCGCCGCCAGCAGCTCCCAGTCATCGACCGGCAGCGGCACCGCGAAGGCGTCGGTCAGGCGCTTGGCGCTGACGGCGACCTCGAGTTCCCCTTCCACGTCGGTGACGAGCAGCGCGAAGCTGTCCGCCTCCAGCCGGCACAGCGTGTCCCGGTCGCGCAGCACCGAGGCCAGGCGCTGCGCGACGGCCTTGAGGATGCGGTCGCTCGCCGCCTGACCCACCGAGGCCTGCGTGCGTTGCAGCAGGTCGACCTCGATGTTCATCACGGCAAACGAGCGGCCACCCCGCTGCGCAGCGGTCACGGCGGTGCTCACCCGGTCGCGGAACAGGACCCGGTTGGGCAGCCCGGTCAGCTCGTCGAAGTGGGCGTAGTAGCTCAGGCGTGCCTCGGCATGGCGGCGCTCGGACACGTCCTGGGCCACCCCGAAGATCGCGCAGGACTTGCCCGACTCGTCGAGCATCACGTCGCCCGACAGGAACAGGTACTTCGCCGGCGCGTTCGGGCCGATCACGCGGATCTCGACCTCGCGCTCGCGCTGCGTCCGCCGCAGATCGCGCGTGAAGCGAAGCAGCCGCGCGCGGTCCTCCGGCGAGACGTTGTCGAGGATGTCCTGCACCGACAGTGCCTCCGGCACCGCCAGGCCCAGCATGTCGCGCAACTCGCGCGAGCAGTGGATCTGGCCGGTGTCGAAATCGAGGCGCCACTGGCCGAGGCGCGCGATCTTCTGCGCCCGAGCGAGTGCCAGCTGGCTCTCGCGCAGCTCCCGCTCGGTCAGGCTGGTGCGCAGGGCGTATCGGACACGTTGCGCCAGCAGGGCCCAGTTGATGGGCTTGGTGACGAAGTCGGTGGCGCCCGCCTCGAAGGCGAGCGTCACGGCCATGACGTCGTCGAGCGCGGTCAGCATCAGCACGGGCGTGTGGCCGCTGCGCAGGGAGCGGCGGATGTTCCGGCAGGCGTCGAAGCCGTTCATCACCGGCATGCGCACGTCCATCAGCACGAGGTCCGGGGATTCGCTGTCGCACAGGCGGGTGGCGGTCTGGCCGTCCTGGGCTTCGAGCACGCGGTAGCCGTAATCCTCCAGCACGCGGCGGATCATCATCCGCGTCACGCCCTCGTCATCGACGATGAGGATGCGGGCGCCACTGGTGCCACTGGCGCCGGGGACGGCGGTGTGCGCGGGAAAGGGAAAGCTCATGGACTGCGGGGCGACGGTAGTTCAAGGATCAACTGGCGCACGGCCGCCAGCGCGGCGGTGCAGGCCAGTTCCAACGGGCCGATGTCCGGCATGGATGCGTTCTCCCTTGTGATGTCTCGTTCGAATTGTGCAGCCAGTTCGTGCAGTCGCATCGCGCCAATGTCGCCAGCTGTGTTCTTGAGTCGGTGCAGCAGTTCGCGCATGGTGTCGAGTCGACCTTCTGCCGCGGCCGCCTGCATCTGCATGATCTCACTGTCCAGCGTCTCCAGCACCTTCTCGAGCAGCGGTCCCATGGCATCGCCCATGATGGCGCGCACCTGTTCATAGCGGTCGAGGTCGATCACGGCCGTTGCCGGCTCCTCGATGATCTCCACCACCTGGCCGGCCGGTGCCGCCTTGCCCGGCGGCATGAGCCAGCGGGCGATGACGGTGCTCACGGTTTCGGTGCTGTAGGGCTTGACGACGTAGTCGTCCATGCCGGCGGCCAGACACTTCTGGCGGTCCGCGGGCAGGGCGTGCGCGGTCAGCGCGATGATCGGCACCCGCTCGCGCCCGCTCGTCAGCTCCCACTCCCGCACCGCCCGCGTGGCGTCATAGCCGTCCAGGCCCGGCATCTGGATGTCCATCAGCACGATGTCATAGGCATGCTCCTGGATCGCCCGCACGGCCTGGAGCCCATCCTCGGCCAGCGACACCTCCAGACCGCGCTTGCGCAGCATCTGCGCGCCGACCTCGCGCGTGATCGGGTTGTCCTCGACCAGCAGCACCTGCTCGCCGCTGAAATGGGCGCCCGCCCGCCGCGTCGGCGCTTCCGGGGCCGGGATGTGCCGGTGCAGCACCGTCGAGATCGCGTCGTGCAGGTCCGACTGGCGCACGGGCTTGTCGAGCCAGATGTCGACCCGCAGGCCCTTCATGCGCACGGGGTCCTGCGCGGCGGAGCTGAGCATGATCAGCGGCATCGCCGCCAGCGCCGGGTCGGACTGGATCTGGCGCACCAGCGCGTAGCCGTCCATGCCGGGCATGTTCAGGTCGAGCAGGGCCACCTCGTAGGGCCGGCCGGAAATGGCCGCGTCCTGCAGCTTGGCCAGGGCTTCGTCGCCACTGGATGCGCTGCTGGACTGGCTGCTCCACGAGGTCAGGTAGCGGTGCAGGATGATGCGGTTGGTGGCGTTGTCGTCCACCACCAGCACGCGGGTGCCGGGGAAGTTGCGGTTCGGGTTCCGGTGCAGGGCCTGGCCGGACATCATCATCGGCAGCGTGAACCAGAAGCGCGAGCCCTGGCCCTCCTGGCTGTCGATGTCGATGTGGCCGTTCATCAGCTCCACCAGCCGCTTGGCGATGCTCAGCCCGAGGCCGCTGCCGCCGAAACGCCGGCTGGTCGAACTGTCGGCCTGGGTGAAGGGCTGGAACAGCGTGCTCTGCTTGTCGCGGGCAATGCCGATGCCGGTGTCGCGCACCTCGAAGCGCAGCATCGACACGCCGCCTTCGCCCGCCACCAGTCCCACGCTGACGACGACTTCGCCGCGCTCGGTGAACTTGATGGCGTTGCCGACGAGGTTCACCAGCACCTGGCGCACGCGGATCGGGTCGCTGCGCACCATCTCCGGCACACCGGGGGCGATGTAGCAGGCCAGCTCCAGCTTCTTGGCATGTGCCCGCTGCGCCAGCATCGCGGTGACGTCTTCCACCGTGCGGCGCAGGTCGAAGTCCAGCGCCTCGATGCGCAGCTTGCCGGCCTCCAGGCGCGAGAAGTCCAGGATCTCGTCGATCACGCCCAGCAGCAGCGAGGCCGAGGTGCGGGCCGTGTTCAGGAAGCGCTCCTGCTGGCCGCTCATGGGCGTGTCCTGCAGCATCTCGATCGCCCCGAGCACGCCGTGCATCGGCGTGCGGATCTCGTGGCTCATGTTGGCGAGGAACTCGGACTTGGCGCTCGCGGCGTCCTCGGCGGCTTCCTTGGCGTGGCGCAGCTCGATCTCGGCGCGCTTGCGGTCGGTGATGTCGTGGATGACGCCGATGAAGCGGCGGCGGCCGTCGGCCGGGGCCGGTGCCGGTGCGGTGCCGGTCTCGTCGAGCAGTCCGACGCGCAGGGCGATCCAGACCACCTCGCCGTCCTTGCGCCGGGCCTCGAACTCGCGCTCGTTGCCCATGATGCCGCTCTGCCCGCTGGACAGGTAGCGGGCGATGTAGCCGTCGTGCTGGCTGCGGTGCAGCTCCGGCACGATCACCGACACATTGCGGCCGATGACCTCGTCCGCGCTGTAGCCGAACATCTTCTCGGCACCGACGTTGAAGGTCTCGATGCTGCCGGTCTCGTCGATCACGACGATGCCGTCGTGGGTCGCGTTCAGCACGCGGCGCAGTTGCTCCTCGCTGCGCGCGATCTGCTGCTGGGTCTCGTTCCGGGCGGTCACATCGTTCTGCAGCGCGACGTAGTGCGTCAGGCGGCCCTCCGCGTTGTGGATCGCCATGACCCGCAGCTCGTTCCAGAAGGGCTGGCCGGTCTTGGTGTAGTTCAGCAGCAGGACCTCGATGTCACGGCCCTCGCTGATGGCGCGGCGCAGCCGGTCGATTTCCGTGCGGTCGGTGCCCGCGCCCTGCAGGAAGCGGCAGTTCTGGCCCACCACCTCGTCGAAGCGCCAGCCCGTCATGCGTTCGAAGGCCACGTTGGTGTAGATGATCGGCTGGTCCGCCTTGCGGGCGTCGGCGATGACCACGCCCACGCCGATCGAGTCGATGATGCGTCCCCGCAGGCGCAATGCCCGCTCGGCCTCCAGCCGCTCGCTCACGTCGCGCACCACCACCAGCAGCGTCGCGGGGCCGGTGGCTTCGATGCGGGTCAGGCGGACTTCCAGCGGCACCAGCCGGCCATCGGGCAGCACGCCGTCGATGACCAGGGGCTCACCGAGCAGGCTGGGATCCTCCAGCGACAGCGTGTCGCACAGCTGCGACCAGGCGGGGGGGGTGAAACATTCGGCCAGCGAGCGGTTCGCCGCCTGCGACGAGTGGCGCTGCAGGATGCGCTCGGCGGCAGGGCTCATCGACAGCACGCGCAGATTGCGGTCCAGCGTCAGGATGCCGTCGAGGATGTTTTCCAGCACGCGGCGCAGGCCCTGCTCGCTGCGCTGCAGTTCGGTATAGCCCTCGCTGAGGCGCAGCGACATGCGGTTGAAGGCCTGCGCGGTCTCGGCCAGCTCGTCCTGTCCGCGGACCTTGACCTGGTAGCCGAGATCACCGTCTGCGATCTGCTTGGCAGCGTCGGACAGGTCGCCCAGCTGCCGCGTTAGGTAGGCGCCCAGTGCCCACGAGAACAGGGCGACCAGCAGCATCTCGAGTCCGGCCAGTCCGAGACCGAAGCGGGTGGCCGTCGATTTCAGATGCTGCACCTGGGTCGCCGAGAGTCCGATCTCGACCCGCCCGAACGACTGGCCGTCCACCTTCACGTCGTGGGTGACGCGGTAGATGCCGTCCGTGACATCTGCCAGTCGGGCCTGCGTGTCCGATGGCATCAGCAGCTTCTGCGCTTCACCGGCCTGGGCCAGCACCTGCCGGTTCTCGTCGCGCACGCGGGCGTAGGTGACGCCGGGGTAGGTGAGCATTTCCCGGGTGAGCGCGTTCAGGGCCGCCAGATCGCTGGAGATCAGCGCTTCCTTGGCGACCACCGAGAAGGCCTTGATCGTCGCCTGCGAGCGCTGTTCGAACTCCGATTCGGCGGTGTCCGAGAGGTAGCGAACGCCCGAAACCACCAGGATCGCCAGCAGCACCGCCTCGATGAGCGCCACACCGACGATGGTCTTGACTCGAAAACTCCAGCTCATTCCTTGAGCAGCGCGGCCAGCGTGCTGATGCCCAGTGCGCGCACATCGTTCCATTCGGCGTCCTGCGCGGCGTCGAAGCCCTTGAAGCCGATGCCTTCCAGCGCCGAGCGCAGCTTGGGGTCGCTGTCCGCCGTCAGCATGGCGGCGCGCAGGGCCTGCAGGTCGGCCGCCGGTACCCGCGGGTGGGCGGCGAAGGCATGCGGCGTGTAGTCCTTGGTCTGCCACAGCACGCGCAGCTCGTCGCGGACGGGGGCGTCCATGGTCTGCAGGGTGCGCGTGATGCCGCCACCGGCCTCGATCTGGCGCTGCGCGACGTTGAGGTAGACCGACTCGTGCGACTTCACGAACACCGGCGTGATCGGCACGCCCATGCGCTCGAATTCAGCGCGCACCAGCACGGTGGCGGCAAACGCGGCTGGTGCCGGGAAGGCGATCTGCTGGCCGGCGAGTTCCTTCATGTCCTTGAGCGTCGAATCCTTGCGCACGACGACCAGGCCGCGCAGGCGGCGGCCCTTTTCCTTGGCGAAGGCCACATACCCCGGCTTCTGGGCGAAGACGCTGTAGTGGTAGGGGTTCATGTAGGCCACGTCGTAGGCGCCGGCGGCCAGGCGTTTCTCGAAGGCCGGGATGTCCGGCGCTGTCGCGAAACGCAGCGACAGGCCCGCGCGTTCGCTTAGCGCGCCGAGCACCGGGATCCACACCCGCGCCAGTTCGCTGGCGGACTGCTGCGGCACGATGCCGAAGGTCAGCGTGCGAACGGCCTTTTGTGCATGGGCGGGGGCCGCGAGACCGCCGCCCAGCAGGGCACCGAGGGTGGAGCCACCCATCCAGGAGAGGAAATTTCTGCGCATGCGGCAGTCTAAACGCCGCATGCGCCCGCGATCGCTCGAACTGGGTTCTGTCGCGCGTTCAGCGCAGGATGTCGCCGATGCAGAGGTACTTCGTCTCGACGTAGTCCTCGATGCCCTGGTGCGATCCTTCACGCCCCAGGCCCGACTGCTTCACCCCGCCGAAGGGCACCTCGGCCACCGAGATCAGCCCGGTGTTGATGCCGACCATGCCGTACTCCAGCGCCTCGCCGACGCGGAAGATGCGGCCGATGTCGCGGCTGTAGAAGTAGCTCGCCAGCCCGAACTCGGTGGCGTTGGCCAGCTCGACCACCTCGGCTTCGGTCTTGAAGCGGAACACCGGGGCGACCGGGCCGAAGGTTTCCTCGCGCGAGCACAGCATGTCGCTGGTGACATCGGCCAGCACGGTCGGGGTGTAGAAGCGCTCGCCGATGCGGGTGCCGCCGACCACGACGCGGGCGCCCTTGGCCAGCGCGTCGGCCACATGGGATTCGACCTTGGTGATGGCCTGCGCGTCGATCATCGGGCCCTGGTTCACACCGGCCTCGAAGCCGTTGCCGACCTTGATGGCCACGGCCTTGGCCGCGAGCTTGTGGACGAACTGGTCGTACACGCCTTCCTGCACGTAGATGCGGTTCGCGCAGACGCAGGTCTGGCCGGCGTTGCGGTACTTGGAGATCATCGCGCCCTCGACGGCCGAGTCGATGTCGGCGTCGTCGAACACGATGAAGGGCGCGTTGCCGCCGAGTTCGAGCGAGAGCTTCTTGATGGTCGGCGCGCACTGCTTCATCAGGATGCGGCCGACTTCGGTCGATCCGGTGAAGCTCAGGTGGCGCACGGTGTCGGAGGCGCACAGCACGTTGCCGATGGCGATGGACGAGTCCGCGTCGCCGGTGAGGATGTTGAGCACGCCGGGCGGCATGCCGGCGCGCTGGGCGAGTTCGGCGCAGGCCAGCGCGGACAGCGGCGTCTGCTCGGCCGGCTTGATGATGACGGTGCAGCCGGCGGCCAGGGCCGGGGCGACCTTGCGCGTGATCATCGCGATGGGGAAGTTCCACGGCGTGATGGCGGCGCAGACACCGATGGGCTGCTTCAGGATGACGAAGCGCTTGTTGTTGTCGGTCGAGGGGATGGTCTCGCCGTAGATGCGCTTGGCTTCCTCGGCGAACCACTCGACGAAGCTCGCGCCGTAGACCACTTCCCCGCGCGCTTCGGCCAGCGGCTTGCCCTGCTCGGCGGTCATGATCCGGGCGAGGTCGTCGGCGTGCTGGACCAGCAGGGCGTACCACTTCATCAGGATCGCGCCGCGCTCCTTGGCGGTCTTGCTGCGCCAGGCGGGCCAGGCGGCGTTCGCGGCGGCGATGGCGGCTTCCGCCTCGGCGGCGCCCAGCAGCGCGACATCGACCAGCTTCTCGCCCGTGGCCGGGTCGGTCACATCGAAGCGGTCGCGGCCGGCGACCCACTCGCCATTGAGCAGGGCATCGGTCTTGAGCAGCGACGGGTCGGCGAGCAGGGCGAGGGGTGAGGTCGGGGTGGTCGTCATGGGCGGTTGTCGGTCGGGTGGATGGGGGCGGGAATGGTTGGCGCTGACTGTACGCTTGAGGGCGCGGGTGGCACAGGCACATCTGGGACAGGATGGGGCTGTACTGTGTAGGGGGGTGGGCCGGTACAGGTGGTAGCTCAATTGGCTGAACTCAATTTTTTGTGAAAAAATCACGAATGAAAAATAGTCGCCCGGATATGCTGTGCAGATAAGATGGTGGTAAATTATTAAACCACTCCCGGTATAGTTTTTTGGTAATTTGACGGAATATTTGTGCTGATTTTGAGGTGGTGAAAATATGATGATTCGTGCGGCTGCGGTCAAAAAACTAATCGCTTTAGTTGATCGGTATAAAAATGAAGTTGAAAGTCCTGTTAAAGATAATTGGAAAACAAAAGATGATGGGCAGCTTTGGGCTGCAGTTCTGGGTCAAATAGCTGTTGTCGGGAGTGCGGTGTCAGGTATATCTCTCAGCCGCCAACTTGAAGGGCAAGAGCAATCTTGGTATATTGGGTTGACTTCGATGAGTCAAAAGGCGAGGCAGAAAAAAATACATGAATGCCTGCGAAAATCTGGGGTGCGTTATGTGTCTGCTGACTTGCGTAGATGCAGAAAGACGCCTGCTGCTGCTTTAAATTTTGAATTATTGCAGGCCTATGGAGGTCCGCGAAAATATTTTCAGGCGGTCTCAGAAATTCCAGTCGAGGCTTGGAGGATTGCTGTCGTGGGCGATGAACTTTCATACATAAAGAACAAAGGTGCACGAGATTTGCTGATTGGACTTGGCCTTGTTCAAAATGCCATTGCTTTTGATTTAAGGGTCATGGGGGTACTTGGTTTTGTTGGAATTGACCTTCCGCCTGATATTGCTGAAAATAAAGTAAAGTACAAATCATTGGAGTCGGAAATAATTAAAAAAGTTTGTGACCCTTGTGGTATATCTGGCGGTTATTTGGATCGCATTATGTTTGATAAATATAGTGAAATTATTGCTTCGCAGAATTAATTTTCCATGGTCAGACGTTCTACTTCTTTCATGGTTTTCTTGGTATTGACGGGGTTGATGTCGAAAGTAACAGGGACGCAAGTCTTCAAATGCACCATCAACGGCACAGTTTCCTACCAGAGCGTCTCGTGCCCATCCGGCCCGTCCGGTAAACGGCCCACAATCGATCAGTTGAACGCCGCAGAAAAACTGAAGCGCGAGCGTCAAGCCAGCGAAAGTCCGGCAAAAGCGCCCGCGCCATCGGGTCAGCAGATGCCGTACACGAGTCCGGTGGGTAGTCCGCCCAATGCCGCGCCCGCCGCTGTGCCCGGCAGGTCATTCAATTGCGACGGGCGCACGCGCTGTTCCCAGATGACCTCATGCGAAGAGGCGAAGTATTTTCTGGCGAACTGTCCGGGTGTCAAGATGGACGGCAGCCGTGGCGGCAGCGGCCCCGGGAACGGAATTCCTTGTGAGCGGGAAAGTAATTTGTGCTACACGCCGCGCTGACTCAGCCCACCATCTCGAATTCGAACCCGACGATATTTCTCTCGCCCCGTCCGAATTCCACCCCGATCAGATGAACCGGCTCGCCGCGGTCCCGATACTTGTCCGCATAACCGCGCTCCCGTATCTGCCGCAGCGCCTCGCCCCGCGCCGCCTGCTCGACCACCTTGAACTCGAACACGAACACCTGCTGCGCGAACAGCACCGCCATGTCGATGCGCCCGTGGTTCGTCGCGTCCTCGACCCGGATGTCCAGTCCCAGCGCCGCGAAGTGGCTGTAGAAGACGCTGGCGTAATGCCCCTCGAACCCCGCCAGCGGATTGCGCCGATACCAGTCGCTCGGGATGCTGGCAAACAGCGCCCTGAACAGCGGCTCCAGCGCGGCCACATCCCCGGCGCGCAGGATCTCGCCCAGCCGGTCCTGCACCTGCACCGTCGCTTCCGCCGGCACCCCATATTCCGGCAGCAGCGCCTCGTTCAGACTGGACTCGACCTCCCGGTTCGGATAACCCAGCGTGTACAGCCACTTGCCCGGCACCGGCTGGCGGATCTCGTGGATCGTCAGATAACCGGCCTGGAACAACAGTGCCTCGGGCGCGATCCGCTCCAGATCGAAACTCGACAGCAGCGCCAGACTGGTCTGCAAGCGGCTCAGCCGTGGCGTAAAAAACTCGCGCTCGGCCAATAGCCGCACTAGAAAAGTCGGTGTCCCCGTCTCGAACCAATACGGCCGGAACTCCCGCGTATCAAACAACAGCAGCGCATCGAACGGGTTGTAGACCGCCGTGCCGCCCCAGTTGTAGCCGTTGTACCAGCGGCGGATCTCGTCCCGGTCCAGCCCCGGCAACTCGGGCGCGAACACGGTGTCGAGGTCCTCGTCGGTGTAGCCGCACAGGCTGCTCCAGCGCGCATCGAGCGTGATGTCCTGCAGGTTGTTCAGCCCCGAGAACAGGCTCACCTTGCTGAACTTCGACACCCCCGTGAGGAAGACGAAGCGCAGGTGCGCGTCACTGTCCTTGAGCGTCGCGTACAGATCGCGCAGCCCGTCGCGCATCGCGGTGGCGACCACCGGATCGGACAGGTTGTCCAGCATCGGCTTGTCGTATTCGTCGATCAGCACCACCGCCCGCTCGCCCCGGCTCAGGTGCGCCTGCCGGATCAGGTCGGCGAAATTGCCCGACAGATCGGCCTCGTCCAGCCCGACCGGCGCCGGCAGCCCCAGCGCCTCGCGGTTGACGCGCAGGTTCTCGCGGATGCGCTGCGCCAGTTGCGTGCCACGCGCCACGCCGCCGGAAAAACTCAGCCGGATGACCGGGTGTTGGCGTGACCAGTCCCAGCGTGTCTCGGCCGCCAGCCCGGTGAACAGCGCGCGGTTGCCCTCGAACAACTCCTTGAGCGTGTCCACGAGCAGGCTCTTGCCGAAGCGGCGCGGGCGGCTCAGGAAGAAGTACGAGCCTGTCGCGACCATGTCTGCCGCCAGACCTGACTTGTCCACGTAGTAGCAGCCTTCGCTGCGCAGCTTGGCCAGGTTCTGGATGCCGATCGGCAGCTTGCGGCGCGGGGGCAGGGTGGGCGGGGAGTCCATGCAATCGAGTGTACGACGCAGGCTCCAGCGGCTACCGCACCGGCACCCCCGGCAACACACACAGCATCTCGTACAGCAGATTCGCCCCCAAGAGCGCCGTGTTGCCCGACGGGTCATAGGGCGGCGACACCTCCACCAGATCGCAGCCGACGAGGTTCAGCCCGCGGCAGCCGCGGATGATCTCCAGCGCCTGCGGCACGGTCAGCCCGCCGATCTCGGGCGTGCCGGTGCCGCCCGCGTAGGACGGGTCGATGCCGTCGATGTCAAAGCTGAGGTAGCAGGGCGTGTCCCCGACGACCGCGCGGACCTGGTCCATCACCGGGGCCAGCGACTGCCACCAGACCTCGTGCGCCGGGATGACGGTGAAGCCCTGCTGGCGCGGCCAGTCGAAGTCGTCGGCCGCGTAGCCGGTGCCGCGCAGGCCGATCTGCCAGACCTTGTCGCCTTGCAGCAGGCCTTCTTCCACCGCACGGCGGAAGGGCGTGCCGTGGGCGATGCGCTCGCCGAACATGTCGTCGTTGACGTCCGCATGGGCGTCCACATGCACCATCGCCACCGGCCCGTGCCGCTCGGCCAGCGCCCGCAGGATGGGCAGCGCGATCGTGTGGTCGCCGCCCAGCGTCAGCGGCCGGCAGCCGTGTGACAGCACCTCGCGGTAGAAGGCCGTGATGATCGGCAGCGACTTTTCCAGCGAGTAGGTGTTGATCGGCACATCGCCCAGATCGGCCACCTGCAGCGCGTCGAACGGCGCCGCACCGGTGGCCATGTTGTACGGCCGGATCAGCGCGGACTCGGCCCGGATCTGGCGGGGGCCGAAGCGGGCGCCGGGCCGGTGCGAGGTGCCGATGTCGAGCGGCACGCCGATGAAGGCGGCGTCCAGCCCGGCGGCGCTGCCGGCCACCGGCAGCCGCATCATCGTGGCGATGCCGCCGAAGCGCGGCATGGTGTTGCCGCCGAGCGGCTGGTTCAGAACGCGGTTCATGGCTGGCCTTGCTCAGCGGCGACGGCCCCGCACCCATTCGAGTGCGAGCATCAGCGCGGTCGTGAAGATCGTCAGCAGCGTGGCGACGGCGGCAATCGTCGGGCTGATGTTCTCGCGGATGCCGGTGAACATCTGGCGCGGCAGCGTCACCTGGTCCGGCCCGGCGATGAACAGCGTCACCACCACCTCGTCGAAGGACGTGGCGAAGGCGAACAGCGCGCCCGAGATCACCCCCGGCGCGATCACCGGCAGCGTGACGCGGAAGAAGGTCTCGACCTGCCCGGCGCCCAGGCTCAGCGAGGCGCGCACGAGGTTCTGGTTGAAGCCCTGCAGCGTGGCCAGCACGGTGGTCAGCACGAAGGGGGCACCGAGCGCCGCATGGACGACGATCAGGCCGAAGTAGGTGTCAGCCAGCCCGATCTTCGCGAAGAACAGGTAGCAGGCCACGCCCACCACCACGATCGGCACCACCATCGGCGCGATCAGGATGCTCATCAGCAGGCCCTTGCCGGGAAAGTCGGCCCGCGCCAGCCCCACCGCGGCGAGGGTGCCCAGCACGGTGGCCAGCAGCGTCGCGGCCGGGGCGACGATGAAACTGTTCTTCGCGGCGCGGCCCCACTCGGGCGCGTTGAAGAGGTTCTCGTACCACCGCATCGACCAGCCCGGCATGGGATACGCCAGGAAGGAACTCGACGAGAACGACAGCGGCACGATCACCAGGATCGGCAGCAGCAGGAAGACCAGCAGCGCCACGCACAGGCCGCGCAGCGCCCACCAGCCGAGCTTGTCGGTGAACGTCGCATAGGCGGGAAACTGCGGGCGCAGGGCAGACAGGATGGCGTTCATCGGGTGCGTTCCTCAGCCCAGGCTCAGTTCGGATTTGACGATGCGGCGGTACACCGCATAGAGCACCAGCGTCGCCGCCAGCAGCACGGCGCCCAGCGCGCAGGCCATGCCCCAGTTCACCTCGACGTTGGTGTACTGGGCGATGTAGTAGGACAGCATCTGGTCGTCCGCGCCGCCCAGCAGCGCCGGTGTCACGTAATAGCCGATGCACAGGATGAACACCAGCAGCGCGCCCGCGCCGATGCCCGGGTAGGTCTGCGGCACGTAGACGCGGAAGAAGGCGGCCAGCGGCGCACTGCCCAGGCTGATCGCCGCGCGCAGATAGGTCGGCGGCACCGACTTCATCACGCTGTAGAGCGGCAGGATCATGAAGGGCAGCAGGATGTGCACCATCGCGATCACGACGCCGGTGCGGTTGAACAGCAGCGCGATCGGCTCGCTGGTCAGGCCGATGCCCATCAGCGCGGTGTTGACCAGCCCCTCGCGCTGCAGCAGCACGATCCAGGCGGCCACGCGCACGAGGATCGAGGTCCAGAACGGCACCAGCACCAGGATCATCAGCACGTTGGCGTGGCGCGCCGACAGGGTCGAGAGCCAGTAGGCCAGCGGATAGGCCAGCAGCAGACAGCACAGCGTGACGACCGCGCTGATGTTGAAGGTGCGCAGCAGGATCTTGCCGAACACGGCCTGGTCGGCGGGCATGGGCTCGATGTCGCCGGCCGCGCTGCGGCGGTGGTCGACCGAGGCGAGCAGGTAGTCGGGCGTCCAGCGGCTCGAATTCTTGGCGATGGCCTGCCAGTACTTGGTTTCGGACCAGCGGGGATCGACGGCGAGCAGCTTCTCGCGCACCTGCTCCGGGGTCAGGCGTTCACCGGCGGGAGCGAGCGGCAGCGCCCGGTAGGTGCCCATGACCAGCGAGCGGGCGCCGGCCACTTCGGTGTTGAGCCGCCGGGCCAGCGTGCCGGCCTGCGCGGACTCGGGCAGGGCGCCCAGGTCCTGCGCAAGCGCGGCGAATGCTGGCGCTGGCGGCGCGCTCTGGCGGTCCCACTGGGCGAGCGCCTGTCCGGTGTGGACGAGCACGTCGGCGACCTCCGGGTTCTCGACCGCGCGCTTGAGCAGCGCGCCGATCGGCACCAGGAAGGTCAGCAGCAGGAACACCAGCAGCGGCAGGGTGAGCGCCACCGCCATCTGCTTGCGGCGTCGTTCGGCGCGTTGCAGCGAACGGGCGAGATCGGCCGAGCCGATGGGGGCGATGGCGGCGGCGCTCATGGACTTACTGCGCGGCCCAGGCGGCGAAACGCTTTTCCAGTTCCTCCCCCTGGTCGGCCCAGAAGGTGATGTTGAACTTCAGCGCATCGGCGCTGTTGGCCGGCGAGGTCGGCAGCAGGCCCAGGGTCTTGGCGTCCAGCTTGGCCAGGGCCTTGTTGTTGGTCGGGCCGTAGGAGATCAGCTTGGCGTACTCGGCCTGCGCGTCCGGCTGCGAGGCCGCGGCGATGAACTTCATGGCCAGGTCCTTGTTGGCACCGCCCTTGGGCATCACCCAGTAGTCCAGGTCATAGATGCCGCCGGTCCAGGAGATCTTCAGGTTCTTGCCTTCGCGCTGGGCGGCGTCGATGCGGCCGTTGTAGGCGGTGGCCATCACCACGTCACCGGCGACCAGGAACTGCGGCGGCTGCGCGCCGGCTTCCCACCACTGGATGCTCGGCTTCAGCTCGGTCATCTTCTTGAACGCGCGGTCCGCGCCGTCCTTGGTGGCCAGCACCTTGTAGACGTCGCCGCTCTTGACGCCATCGGCCATCAGTGCGAATTCGAGGTTGTAGCGGGCGCCCTTGCGCAGGCCACGCTTGCCGGGGGTCTTCTTGGTGTCCCAGAAGTCGGCCCAGGTCTTGGGGCCGTCCTTCATCTTGTCGCCGTTGTAGGCCATCACGGTCGACCAGATGAAGATGCCGACGCCGCATTCGTGCACGGCGGCGGGCTGGAAGTCGGCCTTCGGGGCGACCTTGGCCCAGTCGATCTTCTCGAACAGCCCTTCGTCGCAGCCGCGGGCCACGTCCGGGCTTTCCACTTCCACCACGTCCCAGGTGACCTTCTTGGTCTCGACCATGGCCTTGATCTTGGCCTGCTCGCCGTTGTATTCGACGCCGACGATCTTGGCGCCCGTGGCCTTCTCGAAGGGCTCGACATAGGCCTTCTTCTGCGCGTTGCCATTGGCGCCGCCGAAGTTCACGACGGTGAGCTGGCCTTCGGCGAAGGCCGAGCCGGCGGCGAGCGTGGCGGCAACGGCCACAGCCAGGGAGACGGAAGCGATGTTCATGGTGGAGAAACTCCAGTGCGAAGAGCCGTTGCCGGCGGGGTGGAAGGGATTCGGGCCTGCGCGGAAATCAGGCATAGACGCGCAGGAATTCGGGCGGAAAGCGCAGCCACACCGGCTGGCCGGCCTGCGGCGCCACGGCGCCCAGCGGCACCTTGACGGTGGCCTGGGCCTGGCCGGCGATGGCGCAGCGCAGGCGCAGGTGGTCGCCGTAGTAGATGACGTCATTGATGGCGGCCTGCACCACGTTGCCAAGGTCGGCTGGCGCTGCTGGCGCTGTCAGATGGGCCTCGATGCGCTCCGGACGCACGGAGGCGGCCACCTTGGCGCCCGGCACGGCGTGGTTGACGTTCAGGCCGGTCAGGCGCTCGCCGGTCGGCAGCACCAGCTCGCAGCGGCCGTGGTCGTCGGCGCCGAGCGTGCCGTCCAGCACCGTGCTGTCGCCCACGAAGCCGGCGACGAAGCGGTTGGCCGGCGTCTCGTAGAGCTTGCCGACGGCGTCGATCTGCTGGATGAGGCCGTCGTTGAACACGGCGACGCGGTCGCTCATCGTCAGCGCCTCGCCCTGGTCGTGGGTCACGTAGACGAAGGTGATGCCGAGCTGGCGGTGCAGCTCCTTCAGCTCCAGCTGCATGTGCTCGCGCAGCTGCTTGTCCAGCGCGCCCAGCGGCTCGTCCATCAGCACGAGCTGCGGCTCGAACACGAGGGCGCGGGCCAGCGCCACGCGCTGCTGCTGGCCGCCGGAGAGCTGCGCGGGGTAGCGGTCGCCCTTGCCGCCGAGCTGCACCATGTCGAGCGCCTTGGCGGTGCGGCGGGCGATCTCGTCCTTGGGCACCTTGCGCACCGTCAGCGGGTAGGCCACGTTGTCACCGACCGTCATGTGCGGGAACAGCGCGTAGTTCTGGAACACCATGCCGAAGTGGCGCTTGTGCGGCGGGGTGCGCGTGATGGGCTTGCCCTCCAGCAGGATCTCGCCCGCGGTCGGCGACTCGAAGCCGGCCAGCATCATCAGCGTGGTCGTCTTGCCGGAGCCGGAGGGGCCTAGCAGCGACAGGAACTCGCCGCGCTGGATGTCCAGGTCGAGCGCGCGCACCACCAGGCTCAGGCCGTCGTAGGTCTTCTGTACGCCTTTGAATTGAACCAGGGGGAGGCTGCTCATCGTGCGGTGTGTCCAGGGAATGTCGAGGATTGGCAAGGGCTTGCGGTGCAAGACGCCCGGACTGTAGGAGGGGGCAACCCGCGGCAACATGTACAGACACTAGCGTGCATTTGTGCACTGTGCAGGTGGCTTTCCATGTACAGAGAGACCCTCTGTTCAAGTGTGGTGCGCTGTGTTTGTGACTGGTGCGCCGCGTGCGCCGAATCGAGGCAGAAACCGCCTGCCAGCCGGCGCGACGGGCCATTCGGCGCGGCGCGTGAAGAAACATGCCAGCCCGAAGCGGCCAGAGCGCCTGATTTCACGCGGATGAAATCCTGGACGGCGCGCCACGATGTTGCATCGGTACCACTTCCGACATTGGCGCTGGATCAAGATCCAGCTCGATCCTGTTTTAGATACTAACGGCAAAGCATTGATGATCCGATCCCGGTAAGTTATCCCGCACACCAGCCCAACACAACCTCCACAAGTCAGACCCCCGGCGAGCCGGAGGTCTAGAACAAATCAAAGCGAAGCTCAGGCCGTGGCGTCGAAGCTGGCCGACAGGATGGCCAGCCCTTCGTCCAGCAGGGCGTCCGATGCCGTGAGCGGCACCAGGATGCGGATCACGTTGCCATACACCCCGCACGACAGCAGCACCAGCCCGCGCTGCGCCGCCTCCGTGACGACGCGCTTGACGCGGTCCGCATCCGGCTGGTGCAGGTCACCGTTCTTGAACAGCTCGATCGCCACCATCGCACCCAGACCGCGCACGTCGCCAATCGAGGCGTTGCGGCTGGCGATGTCCTGCAGGCCAGCAACCAGACGCGCGCCGACTTCACGACCACGCGCCATCAGACCTTCGTTCTCGAAGATGTCCATCACCGCCAGCGCCGCCGCACAGGCCAGCGGGCTGCCGGCATAGGTGCCGCCGAGTCCACCTGGCGCCGCGGCGTCCATCACCTCGGCGCGCCCGATCACCGCCGACAGCGGAAAACCACCCGCCAGCGACTTGGCCATCGTGATGATGTCCGGCGCCACACCCGCCTGTTCGAACCACTGTTCGCACGCCAGCCAGGTGCCCGTGCGCCCGGCGCCGGTCTGCACTTCATCGACGATCAGCAGGATGCCGTGCTGGTCGCACAGCGCGCGCAGTGCTTTCACGAACTCGATCGGCGCCACATAGAAGCCGCCTTCGCCCTGCACCGGCTCGATGATGATCGCCGCCACCCGCGAGGCTTCGACGTCGTACTTGAACAGCGCCTCGATCGAGGCCATCGCGTCTTCCACGCTCACGCCGTGCAGCGCGCAGGGGAACTTGGCGTGGTAGACCTCGGCAGGGAAGGGGCCGAAACCGATCTTGTAGGGCGCGACCTTGCCGGTCAGCGCCATGCCCATCATCGTGCGGCCATGGAAGCCACCACCGAAGGCGATCACGGCCGAGCGCTTGGTGTAGGCCCGCGCGACCTTGATCGCGTTTTCGACCGCCTCGACGCCCGTGGTCAGCAGGAAACTCTTCTTCGGGAAGTTGCCCGGCGCCTTGGCGTTCAGGCGCTCGGCGACTTCGATGTAGGGCTCATACGCCAGTACCTGGAAGCAGGTGTGCGTGTAGCGGTCGAGCTGTTCCTGCACCGCCTTGACCAGCGCCGGGTGGCGGTGACCGGTGTTCAGCACGGCGATGCCGCCGGCGAAGTCGATCAGGCGGCGGCCCTCGACGTCCCACACCTCGGCGTTTTCGGCGCGGTCGACGAAGATCTCGTGCGACTGGCCCAGCCCGACGGGCAGGGCGGCGCGGCGGCGCGCCATCAGGGACGCGTTGGTGGTCTCGGTGATCTGGGGTTCGCGGTGCATTCGGGGCTCCTGCTGTGGATGGCCGGACTCTAGGCCTCGCTCCCGGTGTCGACCATGTACAGCGCACGGAACACCTCGGTGCACTGTGCAGGGCGGCTGCCCGGTACAGACGGCGCGCGGCCGGCGCTAGACTCGCCGCAACATGCTCACGCTCCAATCCCAGTCCGCCGTCCCACTGGTCACGCAGATCGTGGAGGGCCTGCGCCGCCTGATCGACGAAGGTGCCCTGCGCGCCGGAACCAAGGTACCGTCGATCCGCCAGTTCGCCCACGCCCACGAGGTCAGCGTCTTCACCGTGGTCGAAGCCTTCGACCGGCTGGTGGCACTCGGCTACCTCGTGTCGCGCCCGCATTCGGGCTTTTTCGTGCGCAAGCGCGCAGCGGTCGAGAACCGCGAGCCGGCCGGCGCGGCCCGCGCTGGCTACCGCTTCGACTCGGCCTGGTACCTGCGCAAGATCTTCGAGAACCGCCACCTGACGATGAAGGCTGGCTGCGGCTGGCTGCCCAGCGACTGGCTGTTCGAGGACGGCGTGCGCCGCTCGCTGCGGGCGCTGGCCGCGGACCACGTCGACCTGGGCGGCTATGGCGATCCGAAGGGCTTCCCGCCGCTGCGCGAGTTCATCCGTGACGCGATGGCCGAGCAGGAAATCGCCATCGCCGCCGAGCAGGTGCTGCTGACGCAGGGCTCCAGCCAGGCGCTGGACCTCGTGGCACGGCGCCTGATCCGCGCGGGCGACGCGGTGCTTGTCGACGATCCGGGTTACGCCAACCTGCTGTTCTCGCTGCGCTTTGCTGGCGCGCAGCTCGTCGGCGTGCCCCGCACCCCGCAGGGCTACGACCTCCCGGCGCTGGAGCGGCTCATCATCGAGCACCGGCCCAAGGTCTTCTTCACCCAGCCGCGCCTGCAAAGCCCGACCGGCTCCACCGCACAGCTCGCCCACCTGCACCGCGTGCTGCAACTGGCCGAGAAACACGATTTCCTCGTCGTCGAGAACGACCTCTACGTCGATCTGGACCCGGAGCCGCGCCCCTCGCTGGCCAGCCTCGACCAGCTGTCGCGGGTGGTCTATGTCGGCAGCTACTCCAAGACGATCTCGCCGAACCTGCGCGTGGGCTACCTTGTCGCGCACCCGGACCTGCTCGAAGACCTGGCGCAGCTCAAGATGATTTCCGGGCTGACCTCGTCGGAGTTCAGCGAGCGCCTGGTCTTCGGCGCCCTGACCGAAGGCCGCTGGCGCAAGCACCTGAAGGCCCTGCGCGAGCGGCTGGCCGAGGCGCACCAGCGCGTGGCGGGGCGGCTGGCCAAGCTCGGTTTCGAGCTGTTCACCGAGCCCAAGGCGGGCATGTTCCTGTGGGCGCGCCACCCGGCGCTGCCGGACGCGGCCGAGCTGTCCAACCAGGCAGCAGAGAGCGACATCATGCTCGGCCCCGGCCACCTGTTCACCGCCGACATGGCGCCGACGGGGTGGATGCGCTTCAACGTTGCCTACTGCGGGGACGAGCGGCTGTTCGCCTTCCTCGATCAGCGCATCCGCACGCTTCTATAATCAAAAGCTTTGCCACATCAAGCACTTAGAGCCCTCAGGGTCGAAAGCCACGGAATGAAAGCCTCAGAAATCCGCTCCACCTTCCTGAACTTCTTCGAGTCCAAGGGGCACCAGATCGTGGCCTCGTCGCCGGTCGTGCCCGGGGACGATCCGACACTGCTGTTCACGAACGCGGGCATGAACCAGTTCAAGGACGTGTTCCTGGGCTTCGACAAGCGCCCGTACAGCCGCGCCACGACCAGCCAGAAGTGCATCCGCGCCGGCGGCAAGCACAACGACCTCGACAACGTCGGCTACACCGCGCGCCACCACACGTTCTTCGAGATGCTGGGCAACTTCAGCTTCGGCGACTACTTCAAGCACGACGCGATCAGCTTCGCATGGGAGCTGCTGACCGAGCAGTTCAAGCTGCCCAAGGACAAGCTCTGGGTCACGGTGTATTCCGAGGACGACGAGGCTTACGAGATCTGGAACAAGGTCGTTGGGGTCCCTGCGGAGCGCATCGTGCGCATCGGCGACAACAAGGGCGGACGCTACATGTCCGACAACTTCTGGATGATGGGCGACACGGGCCCGTGCGGCCCCTGCACCGAGATCTTCTTTGACCACGGGGAAGACGTGGCGGGTGGTCCTCCGGGCAGCCCGAACGAAGACGGTGACCGCTACATCGAGATCTGGAACAACGTCTTCATGCAGTACAACCGCACCGAAGACGGTGTGATGCACAAGCTGCCCAAGCCCTCGGTGGACACCGGCATGGGCCTGGAGCGCATCACCGCGGTGCTGCAGCACGTGCATTCGAACTACGAGATCGACCTGTTCGTCGCGCTGCTGGCTGCGGCCAAGAACGCGGTGGACTTCGCCGCGGGCGTGACCGATGGTGGCGCCGGCTGCGACGCCGCGAGCCCGAGCCTGAAGGTCATCGCTGACCACATCCGCGCCTGCTCGTTCACGGTGGCCGATGGCGTGATTCCGGGCAACGCTGGCCGCGGCTTCGTGCTGCGCCGCATCGCCCGCCGCGCGATCCGCCACGGCTACAAGCTCGGTGCGCGCGCGCCGTTCTTCCACACGCTGGTGCATCCGCTGGCCGTGCAGATGGGCGACGCCTACCCAGAACTGCGCCAGAACGCCGACCGCATCTTCAGCGTGCTGAAGCAGGAGGAAGAGCGCTTCTTCCAGACCATCGCCAACGGCATGGAGATCCTGGACAGCGCGCTGGCCGCGGTGGAAGCCTCGGGCACCAAGCAGATCGACGGCGACACGGCGTTCAAGCTGCACGACACCTACGGCTTCCCGGTCGACCTGACCGCCGACGTGTGCCGCGAGCGTGGCGTGACGGTGGACCAGGCCGGTTTCGAAGCCGCGATGAACCGCCAGCGCGACCAGGCCCGTGCCGCCGGCAAGTTCAAGATGGCGGCCGGCCTGTCGTACAGCGGCGTGCCGACCGCGTTCCACGGCTACGAGCACCTGAACTGCGACACCTCGAAGGTGGTCGCGGTCTATGTGGACGGCAGCCAGGTCGAACAGGCCAACGCCGGCGATGACGCCGTGATCGTGCTCGATCACACCCCGTTCTACGCCGAAAGCGGTGGTCAGGCGGGCGACACCGGCGAGCTGCGCAACGGCACGACCCGCTTCGTCGTCGAAGACACGTTCAAGATCCAGGCCGACGTGTTCGGCCACCACGGCCGCATCGCCGAAGGCGCGGTCAAGGTCGGCGACACCTTCGCGGCCAAGGTGGACGCCGAGCTGCGCGTGAAGATCGTGCGCAACCACAGCGCGACCCACCTGATGCACAAGGCGCTGCGCGAAGTGCTCGGCGCCCACGTCCAGCAGAAGGGCTCGCAGGTCACCGCCGACCGCACCCGCTTCGACTTCGCGCACAACGCGCCGATGACCGACGCGGAAATCCGGCAGGTCGAAGCGCTCGTCAACGCCGAAATCCTCGCCAACGCCGCGGCGAACGCCGAGGTCATGGCGCTGGATGACGCGCAGAAGTCCGGCGCGATGATGCTGTTCGGCGAGAAGTACGGCGAGACCGTGCGCGTGCAGACGATCGGCTCCAGCAAGGAACTCTGCGGTGGTGTCCACGTGCGCCGCACGGGCGACATCGGCGTGTTCAAGATCGTGGCCGAGTCGGGCGTCGCGGCCGGCATCCGCCGCGTCGAGGCGGTGACGGGCGACGGCGCGCTGGCGTATCTGCAATCGCTGGAAGCGACGGTGAACGGCGTGGCCGGCGCCCTCAAGGCGGCACCCGCCGAGATCACCCACCGCATCGGCAGCCTGCAGGAGCAGCTGCGCGCGCTGGAGAAGGAAGTCATCGCGCTCAAGGGCAAGCTGGCGTCGAACCAGGGTGACGCGCTGGTCGCGCAGGCGATCGACCTGAACGGGCTGAAGGTGCTGGCCGCCGTGCTGGAAGGCGCGGACGCGGCCACGCTGCGCACGACCATGGACCAGCTCAAGAACAAGCTGAAGACAGCGGCGATCGTGCTGGCGGCGGTCGATGGCACGAAGGTGCAGATCGCGGCCGGCGTCACGGCGGATTCGATTGGCAAGGTCAAGGCCGGCGAGCTGGTCAACTTCGTCGCGCAGCAGGTCGGCGGCAAGGGCGGCGGCAAGCCGGACATGGCGATGGCTGGTGGCACCGACGCGAGCAAGCTGGCGGGTGCGCTGGCCAGCGTGCGCGGCTGGGTCGCCGAGCGCGTCTGAGGCATGAGCGACGCTCCGGAAGTCGAAGAAGACCCGTTTGCCCCGGTCCAGTCCCCGCGCCTGTGGCGCGACGAGGTCTGGACCGCCAAGGTCATCAAGAACGAAGGCGACGAAGGCTGGGCGGTGTCGATGACGCGCCACGGCGAGTCCGAGCCGGCGCTCGTCGCCCCGTGGACCATGGGCCGCGACAAGAAGAACCCGAAGCCGCTGGACATGGCGGCGTTCAACACCTGGGTGAAGACCGCGTCCGAGGTGCTGCGCCGCCACGAGCAGCAACTCCACGCCCAGCTGCACAAGAGCGCCTATGTCTCGACGGACCACGGTCGGGTGCTGGTGACGCTGGACATCGTGCCGGACGAGTTCGAGCCGAACGCCACGCTCAGCGCCTTCGATGCCGATGGCGGCGAGCTGGCCCGGGTGCGGGTGTCGCCGGCGTTCAAGCTGAACGGAGTGTCTGCGCTGGCGTGGGTCGAGTCGGAGTTTGCACGGCCCTCCGGCCGTTGAGCGCCGGTACGGCTGAACGGCTGCACCGTTACCGCTGCCAGTGGGCGCCGAGTTCCAGCGCGAACGCGTGGGGAATGAAGCGCTCGAAGCCGGCGCCGGGGTAGTTGGTCAGCTCGCCCACATAGAGCCGGCCGCCGACGACGTAGCAGTCCACCCGCAGGAACTCGAAGCACTGCGCCAGCCGCAGCGTGATGCCGATCATCTCGGCCAGACAGTCCGGCCGCGGATCGGGCGCGTGGTTCTCCAGTGACAGGCGCGCTGCTAGCAGTTGCCAGTCGGTGTCGTAGAGGTTGCGCGTGTGGTGGCAGAAGCGGCCCCGGTCGACCTGGATGAAGCGCACCGCGCCGCCGATCACATACAGCTTGTAGTCGGCCGGCACGTCACCGTGTTCATCCGAGAGCAGGGCCTCGGCGATGACCTGGCCGCGCAGGCGGTCGTAGCACCACTCGCGGTTCATGCGGCTGTACTCGGTGTCCAGCCAGCGCTGCAGGGTCAGGCGCGTCTGGCACAGGTTGAGCGGTTCACCGGCACGCAGGAACAGCACCTGACCGCTGCCCACCGTTGGCTTGAGCACGCAGGGACGGGGCAGGGACTCGATCGGGACCCGGGCGGCGTCCGGCCAGAGTCCGAGCATCGGGACGAGGTACTGCGGGCCGATGGTGCGGGCGACGTGGTCGCGCGTCAGGGCCTTGTCGGCAGCGATGTGCAGCAGCGGCGAGCGGCAGCGCAGCATGTAGGCGTGGATGTGCTCGTTGATCGTGCTCGGGTGGTCGTAGTCCGGCCATTCCCCGAAATAGAGCCGATAGCCGATGGCGAGGTAGTGCCGGTCCGACAGCAGTGCGCCCAGGCGACGTGCCAGCAGCAGATCGGGTCGGCGGATGCCGAGCAGACGGGACAGGAAATGGCGGGCCCGCGACGGCAGCAGGGCCGCAGCGTGCCGGAGCGGTGCAGCGAGCGGGCGGGCCATGCGCTGGCCGGGTCAGACCACGTGGGTGCGCAGTTGCCGGAACCAGCGCCGGATCCGGCCGGAGGTGTTGGAGATGGCGATGCGGGGCGTCCAGGACGTCGGCGCCAGCAGCACCACCAGCAGCCAGAGTTGCGCGGCGCGGCGTTCGGACCAGGTGTAGCCGGGACACGCGGCCAGGGACTCCGCCTGCATCCGCATGAGCGAGCCCAGGGTGTCTTCTGGATAGGGGTGGCGTTCGGGTTCTGTGCGCAAGGACAGCGCGCGGCTGCGCAGATTCCACGGAGCGTGCAACGGCGGGTCGTCGAGCACGATGCCGTCGTGGCGGGCCAGCAGCGCCAGCGTGGTGCTGCGCCGGTGGGCCTCGATGCGCAGCATGTCGCCGTGGCGGGCAGAGATGTTGCCGAAGCAGCCGCGCGCCCGGTTGGCGGACGAGTGGATGCGGTAGCAGCCGAGCGGGCGGGGCGCGTTGACGACGCGCCCGTTGAAGGCGCTCAGCAGGAACGGCGGGGTGTCCGCAGCCCGGCGCCAGGCGGAGGCCTCGAGCGGGAAATAACGCGCGATGGCCGAGCGCCGGTACAGATTGCCACTCGACGGCGGTCCACCGTAGGTGCCGAAGCGCTGGATCAGCGGCCGGACGTCGCCTTCGTGCAGCAGGTAGGGAATCTGGCGGCCCATGGGGCGGCCATCCTCGGTGATGCACTGGAGCTGGAACTGGATCTTGGCGACGTCCTCGGCCATCAGCGTCCGGCAGACCGCCAGCGCATCCGGGTCGAGCCGGTCGTCGGCGTCCAGGAAGAGCACCCACTCGCCGGAACTCATCGACATCCCCGCGTTCATGGCGGAGGCCTGTCCGAGGTTGTGCGGGCTGCGCCAGGACCGGATGCGTGCGCCGTATCCCTCGATCACTTCCCACGAGTGGTCCGTGGAAGCGTCGTCGCAGACGATCACTTCCACGTCCGAACCGGCCTGGGCGAGCGCGCTGTCGATCGCGTCGCCGAGGAACCGGGCGTAATTGAAGTTGTTGATGAGGATAGAGATTCGCATACAAACTCAGTAGTTACACAAGGATACTGTTTTGACATGCGAATGTTGCTCCCGTGTCTCGGGCAGCACGGGCGCCTGAACAAAGGGGGTCAGGTCGGTCCGGCGGCCTCCGGATACAGGCCGCGGACGCGTGCGAACAGCCGGGTCAGGCCGAGCAGCACGTCGATCTGCGGCGTCGGCAGGCCGACACGCTGCCCGATTTCCCGCACGGCGGTGACGATGGCGTCCAGCTCGATCGGCCGGCCGGCCTCCACGTCCTGGAGCATCGAGGTCTTGAACGCGCCGAGCTTGGCGGTGACCAGGTGCCGGTCCTCGGGGCGCTGCGCGATGTGGCAGCCGATGCGCTCACCGATCAACGCGGCTTCGGCCATGGCATCGGTGCAGAACTGGCGGGTCAGCGGGTCGGCCAACACGCGGTCGATGGTGGCGCCGGTGAGGGCCGAGATGGGGTTCATCGTCAGATTGCCCCAGAGCTTGTACCAGATGTCAGCCCGCACGTCGGCCGAGTCCGTGACCTCGAAACCGGCCGCCGCGAGCAGCGCCGCGACCCGTGCGGACCGCTCTGACTGTCCGCCGAGCGGCTCGCCGACGATCAGCCCTCGCCCCATGCGGTGCTGCACCAGCCCGGGCTCCGGCGACGCGGTGCTGGCGTGCACGACACACCCCAGCACGTGGCGCAGCGGAATGGCGGCGCGGATGAAGCCACCCGGATCCACGCTGTCCAGCGGCGCGTCGCCCAGACCAGACCGGCCCTCGATGAACCACCACGGCACGCCATTCATGGCGGGCAGCACCACGGTGTGCGGGCCGAGCAGTGGCGCGATGTCGCGCGCGACCTGCGTCAGCGCCGGTCCCTTGACGGCGACGATGACCAGATCCTGCACGCCCAGATCGGCGGCATGCGCCGAGGCCACGGCGACGGGTGCCTGCAGCAACTGGTCGCCTTGACGCAGCCGCCAGCCGTGGGTGCGCAGCGCGTCCAGCGTGGCGCCGCGTGCGATAGCGCTCACGGCGGTCTGGCCGGTGGCGGCGAGCCGCGTGCCGATGAAGCCGCCGATCGAGCCGGCGCCGATGATGCAGATGTTCTTCATTTCAGCTCACGATGTAGGCCGCGGCGCCGGTGGCGATCAGCACGCCCTCGTCGTTGTGCAGGCGCATCTGGGTGGAGCCGACCCGGCCGCCCAGCCGCGTCACCTCGGCGCTGGCGATGAAATGCGTGCCGATGCCTTGGCGCAGGTAGTCGATGCGCAGGTCGATCGTGCCCATGCGGCCGAAGCGGTGCATGACCTGGTCGGCGGTTTCGTCGGGGTGTTTTTCGCCGATGGCGGTGGTGAGCGCGAAGCCGCCCATGGCGTCCAGCGCGGCGGAGATCACGCCGCCGTGCAGCCGTCCGTAGAGGAAATGGCCAACCAGTTCCGGTCGCATGTCGAAGCGCAGGCGCGGGGAGGCGGGGTCCAGCGACTCGACCTTCAGCCCGAGCACGGTGTTGAAGGTGATGCGCTGTTCCCAGAGTTCGGTGATGGCCTGGTGGAGGCGGGCTTGTTCTTCGGCGCTGCGGCGGCGGGGAGGCTGGTGGGGGTGGGCGGTGTGCGGCATGGTGCCCGGGATGGTAGCGGGCCATGGGTCTGCGCTATCGTCACGTGCATGACGCTCCCTGCTCGATATGACCGGCTGGACGCCCTGCGCGGCCTCGCCATGGTCTGGATGACCGTGTTCCATTTCAGCTTCGACCTGAACCAGTTCCGGCTCATCCCGCGCCAGAATTTCTACGCCGATCCGTTCTGGACCTGGCAGCGCCTGTGCATCGTCACGCTGTTCCTGGGCTGTGTCGGTCTCTCGCAGGCGGTGGCGCAGGCCCAGGGGACGCCGACGGAACGTTTCTGGCGACGCTGGCTGCGGGTGGCGGGGTGTGCGCTGCTGGTGAGCGCCGGATCAGCGCTGATGTTTCCGCACAGCTGGATCAGCTTCGGCGTGCTGCACGCGGTGGCGGTGTCGCTGCTGGTGGTGCGCTTCGTGCGTCTGCCGGGTTGGGGCTGGCTGCTGCTGGGGGTGGCGGCGATCGGGCTGGCGTCCGGTGTCGCGCATCCGGTGTTCGATACCCGCTGGACCAACTGGGTCGGGCTGGTCACCCACAAGCCGATCACGGAGGACTATGTGCCGCTGCTGCCGTGGCTGGGGGTGGTGGCCGTCGGGCTGGGCGCCGGACAGTGGCTGCTGACACACCGCCCGGGGGTGTTGCAGGGCCGCCTGCCGGCGGTGCTGCAGCCGCTGGCGCGGCTCGGGCGGTGGTCGCTGAGTTACTACATGGTGCACCAGCCGGTGCTGCTCGGGCTGGTGCTGGCCTGGACTTACTGTGCGCCGAACTTGTAGTCGGTCTTGGCCTTGTTCTTCAGGTCCTCGCGGAACTTGGTCATCTTGGCCTGCTGCAGACGCTGCGAGAGCTGCGGCTTGACTTCTTCCAGGCTCGGGAAGGTCGCGGCGCGCGAGTCTTCGAGCTGGATGATGTGGTAGCCGAACTGGCTCTTCACCGCGGTTTCGGTGAACTTGCCCTTTTCGAGCTTCACCATGGCCTGCGAGAACTCGGGGACGAAGTTGCCCGGAGCCGCCCAGTCCAGATCGCCACCGTTCGGTGCCGAACCCGGGTCCTTCGAGTTGGCCTTGGCCAGGTCCTCGAACTTGGCGCCGGCCTTGAGCTGGGCGATCAGGGCCTTGGCCTCGTCTTCCTTCTCGACCAGGATGTGGCGGGCGCGGTATTCGGTGCCGCCGCCGGTGCCCTTGAGCTTGTCGTACTCGGCCTTGACTTCGGCGTCGCTGACGGCGTTCTTCTTCTGGTACTCATTGAACAGCTCGCGGATCAGCAGGCTCTGGCGCGCGACGTCCATCTGGCTGCGGTATTCCTCGCCGCGCTGCAGACCGCGGGCTTCGGCTTCCTGCACGAAGATTTCGCGCAGCACGAGTTCGTCCTTGACCTGCTGCTCCAGCTCCGGCGTGCGGGGCTGGTTGCCCTGCTTGGTGACCTGGGTCATGAACGATTCGAAGCGCGCCTTGGGCACCGCCTTGCCATTGACGATGGCGATGTTCTGGGCCGAGGCCAGCGCCGGCAGCAGAGCAGCCGCGAGGGCGACGGCGGACACGGCGAACGAGAGCTTCTTCATGGATTAAGGAACCTTTTAGCGTCAGTGGGAAGACATTCAGGCGATTTCGGCTTCGATGGCCAACGCATGGATGCCCTGGGGAATCAACTCGGCGACGGCATCATACACAAGCCGATGCCGGGCAATCCGGGTCAGACCGGCGAACCGGTCCGAGCGGATACGGACCCGGAAATGCCTTCCGGAAGCCGCTCCGACATGCCCGGCGTGGAGGTGACTTTCGTCGATCACCTCCAGCCCGATGGGGTTCAGACGCTGCTGCAGCGCCTGCTCGATGGCGAGGGCCGAGACGCCCGGTGTGTGGTTGGCGCTCATGCTCACTCTCCGTCCGGCGACTTTAGGTGGCGGGTCAGGTAGAAACCTTGAGCGACCATGAACACGAACATCAGGCCCATGCCGCCGAAGGACTTGAAGGAGACCCAGGTGCTGGTGTCGTAGTTGTAGGCGACCCAGAGATTGAGCACGCCCATGAAGCTGAAGAAGGCGATCCACGCCAGGTTCAGGTTGCGCCACGCGAACTCGGGCAGATCGACCTGGTCGCCCATCATGAGCTTGAGCAGGTTCTTGTTGGCCAGGATCGGACTGAGCCAGAAGGACGCGGCCATCACCCAGTACAGCACGCTCGGCTTCCACTTGATGAAGGTGTCGTTGTGGAAGTAGATGGTGGCACCACCCATGACCGTCACCAGACCGAGGCTGATCCACAGCATGGTGTCGACCTTCTGGCCGCGCAGCTTGAGGTAGAGCACCTGGGCGAAGGTGGCCAGGATCACCACCACGGTGGCCAGCAGCACCGGCGCCTCCTTGGCCCCGACCGCGCCACCGGCGACCATGAAACCGAACCAGTCGGTGGCGAGGGCGGCGGCCTCGTCGGCCCGTTTCTCTGCCTGGTTGTAGGTCAGGAAGAACAGGACGATGGGCAGGAAGTCGAGGAATATTTTCATCGGGAGCAGCAGCTACAGCGCCAGGGTCAGGGTGTGTCGGGCCTGAAGTCTATCGAAGCGGAATTGATGCAGTACCGCTCGCCTGAGGGTTCGGGCCCATCATCGAAGACATGACCGAGGTGGGCGCCACATTGTTGGCATCTGACCTCCACCCGCACCATGCCGTGGCTCTGGTCCACCACGCGCTCGATCCGGCCTTTCTCGATCTCGGCGCTGAAGCTCGGCCAGCCGCAGCCAGCGTCGAACTTGGTGTCCGCGTCGAACAGCAGCGCGTCGCAGCAGACGCAGCGGTAGCTGCCGTCGGCCCAGTGGTTCCAGTACTTGCCGCTGAAGGCGCGCTCGGTGGCGGACTGGCGGGTGACGGCGAACTGGGTGGCGTCGAGCTGCGCCCGCCATTCGGCATCGGTCTTGGCAATCGGGTAGGTCATGGAAGGTCTCCGGGAATCAGGGCGGCGTCAGGACGAGCAGGAGATTTCGAGCGAGCTGGCCCAGGCGGGCGGCAGCTCGGCGTAGGCGGCGTGTTCCGGCTGCTCGTCGAACGGCCGGCTCAGGACCAGGTGCAGGCGCTGCACCTCGCTGTAATCACCGGCCTCGGCCAGCCGGATCGCCGTTTCGGCCAGGTGGTTGCGCAGGATGTAGCGCGGGTTGACCGCGTGCATGCGCGCGCGCCGCTCGGCGTCCACGCTACTTTCGGCGCGCAGGCGCTCGTCGTAGCGGACGGTCCAGGCGTCGAACGCGTCGGCGTCCAGGAACAGGTCGCGCACCGGTTCTGGCGCCAGCGCGCCGACGGCACCGACGCGGTGGTCGCCCAGCAGGCGCCAGGTCAGCGTGTAGTCGATCTGGTGCCGGGCCATCAGGCGCATGAGGTCGTCGACCAGCGCCTGGTCGCCGTCCTGCTCGGTGCTCAGGCCAAGCTTGGCGCGCATGCGCTGGCCGAGCTGGTGGGCGAACTCGTCGGGGTAGTGCGAGAGCGCTTCGGTCAGGAGGGCGGTGACTTGTTCGGTGTCGCCCTCGATCAGCGGCACCAGCGCCTGCGCCAGCGCGTGCAGGTTCCAGTAGGCGACCTGCGGCTGGCGGGCGTAGGCGTAGCGGCCCTGTTCGTCCGAGTGGTTGCAGATGTGCATCGGATCGAAGCCGTCGAGGAAGCCGAAGGGGCCGTAGTCGATCGTCAGGCCGAGGATGGACAGGTTGTCCGTGTTCATCACGCCGTGGCAGAAGCCGACCGCCTGCCAGTCTGCGACCATGCCCGCCGTGCGGCGCGCGACCTCGGTCAGCAGGGCGGCCACCGGCTGTGCGACGTCTCGGCATGCCGGGTAATGGTGGTCGATGACGAAGTCGGTCAGACGGCGCAGCGCGGTGTAGTCACCGTCGCGCACGTGGTGGCAGAAGTGCTCGAAGTGGCCGAAGCGCAGGAAGCTCGGCGCGACCCGCGTGACCACGGCCGCGGTTTCGGCGCGTTCACGGCGCACGGGCAGGTCGGACGCGGTCAGCGCCAGCGCGCGGGTCGTGGGGATGCCGAGGGCGTGCATGGCCTCGGAACACAGGAATTCGCGGATCGACGAGCGCAGCACCGCGCGGCCATCGGCGCGCCGGGAGTAGGGCGTCATGCCGCTGCCCTTGAGCTGCAGCTCGCGCGCACCGTCGGGGGTCTCGACCTCGCCGAGCAGCAGCGCACGGCCGTCGCCCAGCTGGCCGGCCCAGACGCCGAACTGGTGGCCGCTGTAGACCGTCGAGGCGGTTTCCATGCCCGGCCACGGCGTGCCGGCGCTGAAGGCGGCGAGGGCGCCTTCGCGCTGCCACCAGTCGGCGGGCCAGCCCAGATCGGCGGCTGCGGCGTCGCTGGTGGCGACCCAGCGCGGCGCAGGCAGCGCATGGCCCGGCTGGCGGTGGGCAAACGGCATGCCGAGCCGGGCATAGCGGTTGACCCAGTGCAGGTGTGCGGGGTCGAAGGTGAGGCGTTCCAGGGGCAGCGCAGCGTTCATGGCGGCAGTGTAGCCAGCGGCCCCGGGTGGCGAGCGTGGCAGGGACTTCCCTGAGCCTGCCCCGAAGTCATCCGGGCGACATTTGGCGAGGGTTAAACGCTAGCGCGTGCCGTGGGTAGATTTTCTATAGTCGTACGGATCGACCTACAGTCCTCACTGTCGCACCCTCGCACCTTCACCAGACTCTCCACAACAAGGAACCCCGACCATGAGCACCCTGATGGGCCAGATGATGACGATGCCGCTGATGATCTCGTCGCTGCTGGTGCATGCCGCCCGGCATGCCGCCGACACCGAGATCGTCTCCAAGCGCGTCGAAGGCGATCTGCACCGCACCACCTACCGCGAGGCCGAACTGCGCAGCCGCAAGGTGGCGCAGGCGATGGCTCGGCTCGGCTGCGTGGTCGGCGACCGCGTCGGCACGCTGGCCTGGAACGGCTACCGGCACTTCGAGATCTACTACGGCGTCTCCGGCTCGCAACTGGTCTGTCACACCATCAACCCGCGCCTGTTCCCCGAGCAGATCGCCTGGATCGTCAGCGATGCAGCGGACCGCGTGCTGTGCTTCGACCTGACCTTCCTGCCGCTGGTCGAAAAGCTGGCGGCGCACATGCCGACGGTGCAGCATTTCGTGCTGATGACCGACCGTGCGCACATGCCGGCGCAGTCCGCCATCCCGAACCTGCTGTGCTACGAGGAGCTGGTCGAGGCCGAAAACGGTGACTACGCCTGGCCGGTGTTCGACGAGATGTCGGCGTCCAGCATCTGCTACACCTCGGGCACCACCGGCAACCCCAAGGGCGCCGTCTACAGCCACCGCTCGACCATCCTCCACGCCTTCGCGTCGACCATGCCGGATGCGATGGACTGCTCCTCCAGCGACGTGATCCTGCCTGTCGTGCCGATGTTCCACGTCAACGCCTGGGGCCTGCCCTACAGCGCCGCGATGGTGGGTGCCAAGCTGGTGTTCCCGGGGCCGCACCTGGATGGCAAGTCGCTGTACGAGCTGTTCGAGTCCGAGCAGGTCACCTTCAGCGCGGGGGTGCCGACCGTGTGGCTGGGCGCGATCAACTACATGAAGGCCAACAACCTGAAGGTCACCAGCCTGAAGCGCACGGTCATCGGTGGCTCCGCCTGCCCACCGTCGATGATGCGCACGCTGGAAGACGATTTCGGGCTGGAGGTGATCCACGCCTGGGGCATGACCGAGCTGTCGCCGCTGGGCACGCTCTCCAAGCTCAAGGCCAAGCACAAGAACCTGCCCGCCGAGGCGCAGCACCGCCTGCTGGAGAAGCAGGGCCGCGTCATCTACGGCATCGACATGGCCATCGTCGGCGACGACGGCACCGAGCAGCCCTGGGACGGCAAGACCACGGGCGACCTGGTGGTGCGTGGCCAGTGGGTCGTCAACGGCTACATGGGGCGCCCGGAATCGCCGTTGCAGCAGATCAACGGCCAGGACTGGTTCCCCACCGGTGACGTCGCCTCCATCGACGCCGACGGCTTCATGCAGATCACCGACCGCAGCAAGGACGTCATCAAGTCCGGCGGCGAGTGGATCAGCTCGATCGATCTGGAGAACGTCGCCATGGCCCACCCGGCGGTGATGGAGGCCGCCGCGATCTCCTGCCACCACCCGAAGTGGGACGAGCGCCCGCTGCTGGTGGTCGTGCGCAAGGCCGGGCAGTCGGTGACGCGGGACGAGCTGCTGGCCTTCTACGACGGCCGCATTGCCAAGTGGCAGATCCCGGACGACGTGGTGTTCGTCGACGAGCTGCCCCACACCGCCACCGGCAAGATCCAGAAACTCAAGCTGCGCGAACTGTTCAAGCATTACGTGCTGCCGACGATCTGAGCCCCTGACCCGACCTGTCGCGGTCTTGTCCCGACCGCGACAGGCGTTAGTGGTAGTCCCTGACGCGGAGCCGATGGGCTTGCCGCACTATCTCGCCACCCAGCCGGATCCACCGGCGAACAGCAAGGAAACTTCGACATGACGACCCGCGTTCACAACCGTGTTCAGCCGATGGGCCTGGTACTCAAGGCCGGCGCCCTGGCGGCGATGACGATGTTCGCTTCGGCCGCGCTCGCCCAGAAGGGCGAGACGGTCAAGATCGCCTGGATCGACCCGCTGACCGGCCTGATGGGCCCCGTCGGCCAGAACCAGGTCAACAGCTTCCGCTTCTTCGCCGAGAAGTTCAGCGGCGCGGGCAACCCGGCGGGCGTCAATTTTGAGGTCGTCCCCTTCGACAACAAGCTCAGCCCGGCCGAATCGCTGACGGCGCTGAAGGCAGCGATCGACCAAGGCATCCGCTACGTCACCCAGGGCAACGGCTCGGGCGCTGCGGCCGCGCTGATCGACGCGGTCAACAAGCACAACGAACGCAATCCCGGCAAGGAAGTCATCTACCTGAACCACTCGGCGGTGGACCCGGACCTGACCAACAGCAAGTGCAGCTACTGGCACTTCCGCATGGACGCCGACACCTCCATGAAGATGGAGGCGCTGACCACGTTCATGAAGGACCAGAAGGATGTCCAGAAGGTCTACCTGCTGAACCAGAACTACGCCCACGGCCACCAGGTCGCCAAATTCGCCAAGGAGATCATGGCGCGCAAGCGGCCGGATGTGCAGTTCGTCGGCGAGGACCTGCACCCGCTGGCCCAGGTGCGCGACTTCGCGCCCTACATTGCCAAGATCAAGGCCAGTGGCGCCGACACGGTCATCACCGGCAACTGGGGCTCCGACCTCTCGCTGCTGCTGAAAGCGGCCAACGAAGCGGGCCTGACCGCCAAGTTCTTCACCTACTACACCGGCGTCACCGGCACGCCCACTGCGCTTGGCGCCCAAGGCGATGGCCGCGTGTTCCAGGTGTCCTACAACCACTACCACATCCCCGGGCAGATCGCCAAGTGGCGCGACGAGTTCAACAAGAAGTTCGATGCCGACTTCTACACCGGCAGCGTGATCCACATCTACTCCGGGCTGGGCGAGGCCATGGCCAAGGCCAAGTCGACCGACCCGGTCAAGGTGGCCGCGGCGCTGGAAGGCCTGAAGTTCAAGAGCTTCAACGGCGACGTCGAGATGCGCAAGGCCGACCACCAGCTGCAGCAGATGCTGTTCATCACCCGCTGGCAGAAGGCGGACGCGAAGTACCCGTACTCGATCGAGAAGACCGGCTACACGCTCGCTCCGGTGGCGCAGTACGAGGCCTATATCGCCAGTACGCCGACGTCCTGTCAGATGAAGCGTCCGGGCTGAGTCCGGTTCAGCAGCAGGGGACGCGTCGGCCGTGGATCAGCTCATCATCAATCTCCTGAACGGTTTCAGCTCCGGGCTGCTGCTGTTCATGCTCAGTTCGGGCCTGACGCTGATCTTCAGCATGATGGGCGTTCTGAACTTCGCGCACGCCAGCTTCTACATGGTCGGCGCCTACATCGGCTATGCGCTCACCGGCGTGGTCGGCTTCTGGCCGGCGCTGGTGCTCGCGCCGCTTGTGGTGGGCGCGTTGGGCGCCCTGTTCGAGCGCGGCGCGCTGCGGCGGGTGCACAAGTTCGGCCATGTGCCGGAGCTGCTGATCACCTTCGGGCTGTCCTACGTGCTGCTCGAAGTGGTGCAGCTCATCTGGGGCCGCACCTCGGTGCCGTTCTCGCCGCCGACGCAGCTGCAGGGCTCGGCCTTCACGCTGGTGCAGTCCTCGGTCGAGGGAATGCGGCTGGTCTGGGGCCAGGCGCCGGCCGAGATGTGCCAGAACACGGCCAGCGTCCTCTTGAACTGCTCGCGGTTCCCGATGACGCGGGTGTTCATGATGGGTGTGGCGCTGCTGATGCTGGTGGCGCTGTGGGCCTTGCTGACGCGCACCCGGATCGGCCTCGTCATCCAGGCGGCGCTGACCCACCCCGAGATGGCCGAGGCGCTGGGCCACAACGTGCCGCGGGTGCTGATGCTGGTGTTCGGCAGCGGCTGCGCGCTGGCCGGGCTGGCGGGCGTGATCGGCGGCATCACCTTCATCACCGAGCCGTCGATGGCGGCGGTGGTCGGCTCGATCATCTTCGTGGTGGTCGTGGTCGGCGGCATCGGCTCGCTGGCGGGGGCCTTTGTCGGCTCGATCCTGGTCGGGCTGCTGCAGACGCTGCCGCTGACGGTGGACGGCTCGCTCGCCACCCTGCTCAATCAACTCTTCGGCGCCGGCATCGGCCCATCCACCCCGGGCTGGCCGCTGCTGCGCATCACGATGGCGCAGGCCGCGCCCATCCTTCCTTACCTGCTGCTTGTGCTCATCCTCATCTTCCGCCCGAAGGGGCTGCTCGGCACGCGGGAGGGCTGAAGCATGGCATCGAACCAGTCCAAACCTTCCGAATTCCATTTCAAGCCATGGAACATCGGGCGCTGGATCATCTGGGGCGGCTTCGCGCTGGTCCTGCTGCTGGCGCCGAAACTGTGGACCTCCGGCTTCGCGATGACCATGCTGTCGCAGATGGGCGTGGCGATCATCATCTGCCTGTCCTACAACATGCTGCTGGGGCAGGGCGGGATGCTCAGCTTCGGCCATGCGGTCTACGCCGGTCTCGGCGCTTACCTGGCGATCCACACGCTCAACCAGGTCGGCGCCGGCACGCTGGGCCTGCCAGTGAGCCTGGTGCCGCTGGTGGGCGGGCTGGGCGGGCTGGCGTTTGCCGCGCTGCTGGGCTATGTGTCCACCAAGAAGGCGGGCACGACCTTCGCGATGATCACCATGGGCGTCGGCGAGCTGGTCTGGTCGATGTCGCTGATGCTGCCGGAGTTCTTTGGCGGTGAGGGCGGCGTGTCGTCGAACCGCGTGGTCGGCCAGCCAGTGCTGGGCATCACCTTCGGCCCGCAGGTCCAGCTCTACTATCTGATCGCGGTCTACTGCTTCGTCTGCACCGCGCTGATGTACGCCTTCACGCGGACGCCGCTGGGCCGGATGCTCAACGCCGTGCGCGACAACCCCGAGCGGGTCGAGTTCATCGGCTACAGCACGCAGCGCATCCGCTACATCGCCTTCATGATCGCGGGCTTCTTCGCCGGCATCGGCGGCGGGCTGGGCGCGCTGAACTTCGAGATTGTGACCGCGGAAGTCGTCGGCGCGCACCGCTCGGGCGCCTACCTGCTGTTCGTCTTCCTTGGCGGCGCGACCTTCTTCTTCGGCCCCATCCTCGGCGCCATCCTGATGGTGATCGCGCTGGTGTTGCTGTCGGAGCTGACGACGGCGTGGCTGCTCTACCTGGGCCTGGTCTTCCTGTTCATGGTGATGTATGCGCCGGGCGGGCTGGCCAGCCTGATCATGATGAACCTGCGGGTGGCGGCGTTTGGCAAGCTGCGCCGGCTGTGGACGGCCTACCTCGGCCTGTTCGGCACGGGCGCTGCCGCGCTGGTCGGCATCGGCGCGATGGTGGAGATGGTCTACCACCGCCAGCTCAACGCCGCGCTCGGCCCCGAGCTGCGCTACCTGGGCGCCACGCTGAACACCGAGAGCGTGAACACCTGGGTGGGCGCGGTGTTCGTGATGCTGGTCGGCGTCGGGCTGTTCGAGCTGACGCGGCGCGAGTTCGCTCGCCAGTGGGGTGACACCCAGGGCGAGATCGAGAAGGAAATCAAACGCCGGGAGGCCCTGTGAGCACCGCCACCCCTGCTGCCGCTACGGCACCCTTTGCTGTCGAACTCGACAACGTCCACAAGTCCTTCGGCAAGACGCAGATCATCCGCGGCGCGCAGCTGCAGGTCCGCCAGGGCGAGCGGGTGGCGATCATCGGGCCGAACGGCGCCGGCAAGTCGACGCTGTTCAACCTGATCAGCGGCCGGCTCGCCCCGACCAGCGGCCAGATCCGCCTGTTCGGAGAGCGCATCGAGGGCAAGGCGCCCTACGAGATCAACCGCAAGGGGCTGGCGCGCAGTTTCCAGGTCAGTAACCTGTTCCCGAAGCTGAGCGTGTTCGAGAACATCCGCTGCGCGGTGCTGTGGAGCCTGGGCTACCGGTATGCGTTCTGGAAGTTCCTGTCCGAGCTGAAGGACGCCAACGACCGCACGGATGCGCTGCTGCACCAGCTCCACCTCGACAAGCGCCGCGACGTGCTGGCGATGAACCTGACCTATGCGGAGCAGCGGGCGCTGGAGATCGGGCTGACGATCGCCGGCGGCTCGCAGGTGGTGCTGCTGGACGAGCCGACCGCCGGCATGAGCCGCGGCGAGACGACGCGCTTCATCCAGCTCATCCGCGAGGTGACCGAGGGCCGCACGCTGCTGACGGTGGAACACGACATGGGCGTGGTCTTCGGGCTGGCGGACCGGATCGCGGTGCTGGTGTATGGCGAGGTGATCGCCTTCGACACGCCGGAGGCGGTGCGCGCCAATCCGCGGGTGCAGGAGGCGTACCTCGGCTCCGTGCTCGCCCAGGGACATTGACGACAGACAAGATGCTCGAACTCGACAACCTCCACGCCTACTACGGCAAGAGCCACGTCCTGCACGGCGTGTCGCTGCGCATCGAACCCGGCGAGATCGTCGCGCTGCTCGGCCGCAACGGCTCGGGCCGCTCGACCACGGTCAAGACGGTCATGGGGCTGGTGGACGGGCAAGGCTCGATCCGCTGGAAGGGCGAGGAACTCCTGGGGCGCAAGGCCTACGAGATCGCCCACCGCGGCATCGGCTACGTGCCCGAGAACCGCGACATCTTCCCCAAGCTCACGGTGCACCAGAACCTGATGCTGGGGCAGAAGGTGGCGGGCAAGTCGGGGCGCTGGTCCTTCGACGACATGTACGGCATGTTCCCGCGGCTCAAGGAACGCCAGCACACCGAGGCCGGCGTGCTCTCGGGCGGCGAACAGCAGATGCTCACGCTGTGCCGCACGCTGATGGGCGACCCGGACCTGATCATGATCGACGAACCGACCGAAGGCCTCGCGCCGAAGATCGTCGAACTGGTGGGCGAGTACCTGCGGGAACTGCAGCGGCGGGGGATCAGCGTGCTGCTGGTGGAGCAGAAACTGACGATCGCGCTGGAGGTGTCGCAGCGCTGCCTGCTGATGGGGCACGGGCAGATCGTGTTCGAGGGGACGCCGGCGGAACTGAAGGCGAATGCTTATATCCGCAAGGAGTGGCTGGAGGTTTGAGCCCCGCCGGCCTGGCTCACCGAGGTGCCGCCGCCGGCAGCGTCAAGCGCACATGGTCCTGCGTCGCCTCGAATTCAGCATCCCGTCCAGCCAGCGTCCGCACCTGCGGCACGATCTTGCGCCGCACGCCCATGCCCCGGGCCTCGACATACCCGTAGTCGCGCATCACCTCGACCAGGATCGGGTTTCGGGCTGAGCGCTGACCCGCCAGCATCTTGGCCACGGTCATCGAGTTCTGCATGGCGCCGGGGCTGGTGAGGGTCAGCCGGTCGCCGAAGCGGACCAGTTCGACCTCGCCGGGGCGCGTCCAGTCGCGGTGGACAAAGGCATTCAGCAGCGCCTCCCGCAGGGCGTCGGGCGGGTAGTGCCAGTGGCGTTCCCGGCGCAGGTTTTCAGCGAGTTCAGCCGACTCCGTTGACAGGAACGGCGTGGCGCGCTCCAGCAGTTGCTCGACCAGACCGTGCTGTGCGCGGAACACCTGCCCCTGTGTCGACCGAGACCACAGCCCGACCAGCGGCCCATCCAGCACGATGTCATCAAGCGCCTGATAGTCGAGGTCGTTCCCCGCGAACGCCATCCACCGTACCCCTGCCTGGCGCAGCAGCCGGCGTGGTCGGTGCGCGAACAGCACCGTGCCGGCGATGGTGCAGACCGGCGGGCCGTCCGCCCGTTCCGTCATGAACCCCAGACCGCAGAGCCGGCTGTGCCAGTCGCCGTCCGTCGCGGGCACCTCATCGTCGAGCACGCGGCCGAGGTAGTCCGTCAGCCGTGCCCGGTCCAGATCGGCCAGTCCGGAGCCGGACACGGGCAGCACCTCGGCATGCAGCAACCCGCCCGAAGCGAACAGGGCGGCCTGCTGTTCCCGTGTCGCCAGTTGCGAGGTGCTACCGACACGCACGTAGATGTCTTCGCGCTGGTTGTGGCGGAGCACGTAGGGCTTGGCGGTGCCGGTCAGCACGGTGATGACGGCCACGCGCTGGCCGGTGTCGAGCGTGATTTCCTCGTAGTAGGGCAACAGTTGCGGGTGGATGAATCGACCGAACACGGTGTCCATGACCCAGCGTTCGAGGTCGGGCCGCTGGATGCCGCTGATCTGGCCGTCGTCCTCGACCCCGACGATCACGCGCCCGCCCTGGAAGTTGGCGAGTGCCACCACCTCGCGGGCCAGTTGCTCGGCCCGCAGGTCATCGCGCTTGAATTCGACGCCGGAGTTCTCGCCTTGGCGGAGCAGGAGCAGGAGGTCGTTCGGGATCATGGGGCAATTGTGCCTTTCTCCTGGCGGTTTGACGGGCGCTAGAATGTGTACAGATTAAACTTTCGGTACACATGCCATGCGCACCAACATCGAGATCGACGACCAGTTGATGAAGGACGTTCTGCGTCTGACGGGCGTCAAGACCAAGCGGGAGGCGGTCGAGCTGGGCTTGCGGCAGTTGCTGCGCTTGCGTCAGCAGGAAGAGATTCGGCGTTTTCGGGGCAAGCTCGCCTGGGAAGGTGACCTGAACGCGATGAGGACCGACAAGTGATCCTGGTCGATTCGAGCGTCTGGATCGATTTCTTCCGCGGGACGGTCACGCCACAGACGGAGCGGCTGGATGCCTTGCTGAGCAGCGAGTTGCTAGTCGTGGGGGATCTGATCCTGGCGGAAGTCTTGCAGGGCTTCAGCAGTGAGCGGGATTTCAATCAAGCCCGAAAACTGCTGACGGCGCTGGACGTGGTGACGCTGGGCGGGCCGGAGATCGCCATTCAGGCGGCGCGCAATTTCCGGACATTGCGTGCGCGGGGTGTGACGATCAGGAAAACCATCGACACCCTGATTGCGACGCGGTGCATTGAAAGCGATTATGCGTTGCTGTTCAGTGATCGGGATTTTGAGCCGTTTGTCGAGCACTTGGGGTTGCGTTCGGCAATCTGTGACGGCTGATTAACGATCGCAGTGGAGATGTCGCAGCGCTGCCCGCTGATGGGGCACCGGCGAATTTTTTCTAGGGGGAGTCCGTGAAAATGAAGGCAAATTCCTATACGGACTTGGCTCGATCGCGGCGAAGGACGAAATTCAGTGGTTTCGAGTTTGCCTTAAATTGAAAGGTGATCTGGGTATTTAAATGTAGGTGGCTCTAATGCTTGTTGGTTGACTCTGTAGTTTTATTTGACCCGTCAATCAGTAGTTTCAAAAATTCCAACTGTGTGTAAATTATTTCTATGCGAGGGTTGAGATCCAAGCTTTCTCCGATTTCCTCGTGGAGGATAAATGTCACATAGCCTTCATTCATTTCATTTTTGCTTGGATCCCAGCGAACAGGACTCGCGGAGCGGACTTGTAGCGTTATTTTATTGTCGCGTGAGTGAATTACGTCATGCGCCCGAAAATTTATGCTAGGCCCTTGAGTCCAGAGCATGTATTTTTGTTTATCTTTTTGTCGCTCTTCATATTTTATGTCAAGGGCATCTGTAAAATGATAAGGAACCGAGAAAGCCCAATGTTCGTTATTTAACGAGCCTTTTCCTGCGTGAAAAGTAACTCTGGGTACGATTAATTCAGTTGTTCTTTTTGGGCGAGGGGCAAACATTGATCTCAAAATATTTAGTTCTTTCATTTTTGAATCTCTCCAGTCTCGATTAATTGGATAAACTGATTTTTCGTGAGTATTGAATTACCTTGGTCGATTGCTTTTTTTAACTTTGCTGGACCGGCATTTTCGCCTGCGCATAAAAAAGCCAGGCTCTTTGTTACTGAACCAACCACTTCTAGGTTGGTTGATCTTGCAAGAACTGAGAGTTCTTCCTTTTCCGTGATGCTGAACCCTGTAAAACAAATTTGACTTAGTTTTTCCTTTCTTGGTTTTGCATTTGCATAGATCCAATCCCAGCCTTGCGCGTCTGACAATTCAGAAATCTGCTCTGGAGAGAATTTGCTTTTTGATCTCAGAATTCGTGTTACTCTTTCATTTGCCATTTATATTGCCTATTTTGACTGTCAATTGCAAGAATAAAGTCATTTTCATTTTACTAATAGATTGCAGAAATGAATTCAAAATTCAATCCTGTGCGTGAATAATTAACGCCGACTTCGGTTCCATCTCGAACCCGACGAGGATCCGATCCTCCCGACTGAACTCCACCCCAATCAGATACACCGGCTCCCCCCTTCCTGCGTATTTCTCCCCATACCCCGCTCCTTCAGTTGCTGCAACGCCCGCCCCTGCGGCACGAGTTCCGCCACTTGGAACTCGAACAGCCACACCACCTCGCAGGCCAGATCAGGTTAGCCGACTCGCCACAGTCGGACCGATCAAGCTCTCAGCCGGAATCCCCAACTGCGCGTGCAGTTTGCGGATCATCGCCAACGTCAGCGGCCGGCGCCGTGATAGCACTTCGTACACCCGGTTCGGTCGGCCGATCATTGGCGCAAGATCCTTGGGCGTCAGCCCCTGCTGCTCCATGCGGAATTTGATCGCTTCGATCGGATCGGGCGGATCAATCTGGTGATGCCGCGCTTCGTAAGCCTGAATCAGCGCCAGCAGGATCTCGAAATGCTCGCCCGCTTCACTGGCAGGATCAGGCTCGGTGTCGAAGTAGGGCTCGACGGTCTTCAGCGCGGCGAGGTAGTCGCTTTCCGTGCGGATCGGATGGATGTCCATGATCGGGTTCACTCCTGGCTGACCGTGGTGGCGTCGATCGCGTCGTACTCGGCGTGTGTGCCCACGAATTTGATGTAGACCGCCTCGAACTGGTAGGCCACCGACACGATGAGGCGGTAATCGTTGCCCTTGATGTTGAACACCACGCGACGATTGGCCAGAAAGCTGGCCGTGGCAAACCTGCGCTTGATGTCCTGAGGCGTTTTCCAGCGTGCCTTGGTGGCTTCGTCGAACCACGCTTTGAGCGACTGTTCCGCATCAGGGTGCCTGATCCAGAATTCCCGCAGCGACTTGATGGCGATGACACGCATGCCGGAATGCTAGTCCCGAAATGGGACTTATGCAATGCTCAGTCAACGTTCAGCTTTGAACGTCTCGACCTCGAACCCGACGATGTTCCTGTCCCCCCGACTGAACTCCACCCCAATCAGATACACCGGCTCTCCCCGCCCCGCGTACTTCTCCCCATACCCCCGCTCCTTCAGTTGCTGCAACGCCCGCCCCTGCGGCACGAGTTCCACCACCTTGAACTCGAACAGCCACACCACCCCGCAGGCCAGCACCGCCATGTCGATGCGCCCCTTGTTCGTTGTGTCCTCGACCCGGATGTCCAGCCCGAGCGCGGCGAAGTGGCTGTAGAAGATGCTGGCCCAGTAACCCTCGAACTGCGCGATCGGGTTGTTGCGGTACCAGTCGTTCGGGATGCTCGCAAAAAAGGCGTGGAACAGGTCTTTCAGCGCCAGCGGATCACCCGCCTGCAACACGCGCCATAACCGGCTGATCTGCGGCTCCGGCGCCGAAAGATCGCCCACAAACCGCTTGAGCAGGCTGTCGTTCAGGCTCGCCTGCACCTCCATGTTCGGGTATTTCAGCGTGTACTCGGTGCGCCCCGGAATCTCGTGCGTCTCGGCGATGGTCAGGTAGCCGGTCTGGAACAGCAGCGCCTCCGCCGTCATCGCGTCCACGTCGAAGGTGGACAGCAGCGTTTCGCTCGTCACCAGTCGCCCCAGGTCCGGCGTGAACATGCGCCGCTCGGCCAGCAGATCGACCAGGAAGGTGGGGGTGCCCGTCTCGAACCAGTACGGCTTGAAGCGCCGGTTCCGGAACAGCAGCAGCGCGTCGAACGGGTTGTAGACGCTGGTCCCGCCCCAGTTGTAGCCGTTGTACCAGCGCCGGATTTCCTCCCGGTCCAGCCCCGGCAACTCCGGCGCAAACACCGTGTCCATGTCCTCGTCCGTGTAGCCGCACAGCGCGCTGAAGGGCGGGTCGAGCGTGATGTCCACGAGGTGGTTCAGCCCGGAGAACAGGCTGACCTTGCTGAACTTCGACACCCCGGTGAGGAACACGAACCGCAGGTGCGCGTCCATGTCCTTGAGCACCGAGTACAGGTTGCGCAGCCCGTCGCGCATCTCGCGGGCAATGGCCGGCTCGGTCAGGTTGTCGAGGATCGGCTTGTCGTATTCATCGACCAGCACGACGACGCTGGCGCCTGCTTGCTCGTGCGCGAGTCGGATCAGATCCTTGAAGCGCCCGCTCAGGCTCTGGTTGTGCAGCGTCAGACCCAGCCGGTTGGCGTGCTCGTCGATCAGTTCGGCGATGTGCTGGTCCAGATCGCCCCCTTTGCGCAGCACACCGCCACCGAAGCTGATGCGGATCACCGGATGCCGCTTCGACCAGTCCCAGCGCGTCTCGGCCGCCAGCCCGTCGAACAACGCCCGGTTGCCCTCGAACAGCTCCTTGAACGTGTCCACCAGCAGGCTCTTGCCAAAGCGCCGCGGCCGGCTCAGGAAAAACGCCTTGCCCGACGACTCGATCAGGTCGATCGCCAGCCCCGTCTTGTCCACGTAATAGCAGCCCGTGTCGCGCAGATCGGCGAAGGTCTGGATGCCGATCGGCAGACGGCGGCGGGGCAGGGGCGGCGTGGGGTGCTGCATATGCGCCGAAGTGTAGGGCGCCCAACCCTGCAGGCGACACCAAACCCCCTCTACGGAGTTCCCCGCAGCTTGTCTCCAAAAAGACAGGACCACACCTCCCGCCTCTCCTAGACTGCGCCGCATGGCCCGGCGCACTCGCTCCCCCCGGTCGGGCCGCCCGCTAGCGCAGGAGATCCGAACCCCATGACTGCCACATCCACCCGCCACGGCGCCGTCGCCGTCATCACGCTGGACAACCCGCCCGTCAACGGCCTCGGCTACGACACGCGCCGCGCCTTCGCCGCCCATGTGCAGGCGGCGGACGCCGATCCGGCCGTCACCGCCATCGTCATCACCGGCGCCGGCAAGGCGTTTTCCGGCGGCGCCGACATCAAGGAGTTCGGCTCGCCGAAGGCCATCGCCGAGCCGAACCTGCTCAGCCTGATCCGCCTGCTGGAGAGCTGCTCCAAGCCCGTCGTCGCTGCGATCCACAGCGTCTGCATGGGCGGCGGGCTGGAGCTGTCGCTGGGCTGCCATTACCGCGTCGCCGCACCGGGCGCCAGCATCGCGCTGCCGGAAGTGAAGATCGGCCTCGTCCCCGGCGCGGGCGGCACGCAGCGCCTGCCGCGTGCGCTCGGCGTGGAAACCGCGCTGAACATGATCGTCTCCGGCGACCCGGTGAAGAGCGAAGTCCTGGCCCAGGTGCCCGGGCAGAAGCTGATCGACCGCATGATCGACGGCGACCTGCTGGCCGGCGCGCTGGCCTTCGCCGAGGAAGTCGCCGCCGTGCGCCCGCTGCCGCTGGTGCGCAACCTCAAGGCGACCCACCCCGAATCCGACGCCTACTTCCAGTTCGCCCGCAACACCGCCAAGGCGATGGCGAAGAACTTCCCCGCGCCCGCCCGCTGTGTCGACTGTGTCGAGCAGGCGGTCAAGGCCAAGTTCGACGCCGGCATGGTCTACGAGCGCGAAGCCTTCGTCGCGCTGATGATGACGCCCGAGTGCAAGGCGCTGCGCCACGCCTTCTTCGCCGAACGCGCCGCCAGCAAGATCCCCGATGTGCCCGAGAACACGCCGCAGCGGCCAATCGCGAAGATCGCCGTGATCGGCGCCGGCACGATGGGCGGCGGCATCAGCATGAACTTCCTCAACGCCGGCATCCCAGTGGTGATGCTGGAGATGAAGCAGGAGGCGCTGGACCGCGGCGTCGCCACCATCCGCAAGAACTACGAGGCCCAGGTCAAGAAGGGCAAGTTGAAGCAGGACAAGTACGAGCAGCGCATGGCCCTGCTGACCACCACGCTGCACTACGCCGAGATCGGCGACGCGGACATGGTGATCGAGGCGGTGTTCGAGGACATCGAGGTCAAGCGCGCTGTCTTCGAGCAGCTCGACGCGGTAATGAAGCCGGGCGCGATCCTGGCGTCCAACACCTCGACGCTGGACGTGGACAAGATCGCCAGTTTCACCAAGCGCCCGCAGGACGTGATCGGCACGCACTTCTTCAGCCCCGCCAACGTGATGAAGCTGCTCGAAGTCGTGCGCGGCGCGGCCACGGCCAAGGACGTGCTGGCGACCGTGATGGCGCTGGGCAAGAAGATCAAGAAGACCTGCGTGGTCTCGGGCGTGTGCGATGGCTTCATCGGCAACCGGATGATCGAGCAGTACAGCCGCCAGGCCGGCTTCCTGCTGGAAGAGGGCTGCACGCCGCAGCAGGTGGACCGGGCGGTCGAGAAGTTCGGCTTCGCGATGGGGCCGTTCCGCATGGGCGATCTGGCCGGCAACGACATCGGCTGGTTCATCCGCAAGCGCCGCTACCAGGAGAAGCCGAACATGCGTTACAGCAAGACGGCCGACCTGCTGTGCGAACTCGGCCGCTACGGGCAGAAGACGGGCGCGGGCTGGTATGACTACGTGCCGGGCCAGCGCAACGCGATCCCGAGCGCGCTGGTCGAGCAGATGATCGCCGACCACCGCACCGCGCTGGGCATCACGCCGCGCAAGATCAGCGACGAGGAAATCGTCCACCGGCTGGTGTATTCGCTGGTCAACGAGGCGGCGAAGATCCTGGAAGAGGGCATCGCCAGCAAGGCCAGCGACATCGACATGGTCTACCTGACCGGCTACGGCTTCCCGCTGCACCGCGGCGGGCCGATGTGCTACGCCGACACGCAGGGGCTGTTCAACGTGGTCGAGGACATGAAGCGCTTCGCCCGCAATCCGCACGACGACGCCGAGTTCTGGCAGCCGGCGCCGCTGCTGGCGCGGCTGGTGGCGGAAGGCAACACCTTTAGCTGAGCGTCCGCTCAGCCACCCGGCGTCTTCTGGCGCCGGCAGGCGTCGCTGCAGTACTTCACCTCGGCCCAGTTCTTGGCCCAGTGGCGGCGCCAGGTCATGACGCGGCCACAGGCCACGCAGAGCTTGCTGGGCAGCGCGGCCTTGTTGCCGCGGAAGGTGGAGGGTGCGCTCATGGCGATGGGGCGGGCTGGCCGGCTGTCGCGAGGGAATAGCCGGCCGCCAGCGCCAGCGTGTACGTGGGAAACGGCCCTTCGCGTTTCAGGCACGTGGGCAGCTGGTCAGCGGCCTTCATGTACGCCTGCGCGCGCAGAGGCGCGGTGTGTCCGGGACCAGCGTCGAGTTCGATCTCGACACGCAGGTAGCCGGTGGGCAGGCCGACCTCCTCGAAGGCGTCTATTCAGGGTGCCGTAGACGAACAGGAAGACGGACATGGTGGGTGTTTTGGGGGTGTGAGTCAGGCCGATTCGACCTCGAAACCGACGATGTTGCGATCCACCCGGCTGAACTCCACCCCAATCAGGTGAACCGGCTCCCCCCGGTCCCGATACTTCTCGGCATACCCGAGCGCCTTGATCTGCCGCAGCGCCTCGCCCTTGGCTGCTTGTGCTTGCTCCACCACCTTGAACTCGAAGACAAACACCCGCTGATAGGCCAGCACGACCATGTCGATGCGCCCGTGGTTCGTCGCGTCCTCCACCCGGATGTCCAGCCCCAGCGCCGCAAAGTGGCTGTAGAACACGCTGGCGTAATGGCCCTCGAATCCCGCCAGCGGATTGTTGCGGTACCAGTCGTGCGGAATGCTGGCGAACAGCGCCCGCAAGGACGCCTCCATCGCGGACAGATCCCCGGTCTTGAGCATCGGGACCAGCCGCAAGCGTGCGTTGAGCGACGCTCGCTCCGGCACCCCGTAACCCGGCAGCAGCGCAGCGTTCAGGCTCGACTCCACTTCCCGGTTCGGATAGCCGAGCGTGTAGACCCAGTTGCCCAGCATCACTTCCTCGACGCCGTGCACCGTCAGATACCCTGTCTGGAACAGCAGCGCCTCCGCGCCGATGTGCTCCACGTCGAACACCGACAGCAGTGTTTCGTCACTCTGCAGCTTGCTGAGATCCGGCGTGAAGAACTGCTGTTCGGCGAGCAGCTTGACCAGGAAGGTCGGCGTGCCGGTCTCGAACCAGTACGGCTTGAACTGCCGGCGGTCGAACAGCAGCAGCAGGTCGAAGGGGTTGTAGACGCCCGTTCCGAGCCAGTTGTAGCCGTTGTACCAGCGGCGGATTTCTTCCCGGTCCAGCCCCGGCAGCTCGGGCGCGAACACCGTGTCCACGTCCTTGTCGGTGTAGCCGCACAGCGCGCTGTATCGCGGGTCCAGTGTCAGGTCACGCAAATGGTTCAGCCCCGAGAACAGGCTGACCTTGCTGAATTTGGAAACGCCCGTCAGGAAGACGAATTTCAGATGCTCGTCCGCACCCTTGAGCACCGAATACAGGTCGCGCAGTCCCTCGCGCATCGCGGCCGCCATGTCCCGGTCGGTGATGTTGTCGAGAATCGGCTTGTCGTATTCGTCGATCAGCACCACCACGCGCTCGCCGGACTGGACATGCGCACGGCGGATCAATTCCTCGAAACGCCCGCTCGTGCTCTGGTTGCGCAGCGTCACTCCCAGCCGCTCCGTGTGTTCATTGACCAGTTCGTCAATGCGCTGGTCTAGCTCCGCACGGCTGTGCACCTCGCCACCCGCAAAGCTGATGCGGATGACCGGATACGGCCGCGACCAGTCCCAGCGCGTCTCGGCGGCCAGCCCTTCGAACAGCGCCCGGTTACCCTCGAACAGCTCCTTGAACGTGTCGACCAGCAAGCTCTTGCCGAAACGACGCGGGCGGCTCAGGAAATACGCAGAGCCCGCCTCGATCAGATCGATCGCCATGCCGGTCTTGTCCACGTAGTAACAAGCCTCGCCACGCAGCGTGGCAAAGGTCTGCATGCCGATCGGCAGCTTGCGGCGAGGGAGCAGGTCGGTGCTGGTCATGCCGACAATTGTGCCCCTGCCTCCCTGTCTCCGAAACGACAGGCCGCCATCGGGCGATCGACCTAGACTGCGTGCGAACTGACGCACCCAGGAGCCTGCCCCCATGACCAATGCCGTGATCGTTTCCACCGCACGCACCCCGCTGGCCAAGAGCTGGAAGGGCGCGTTCAACATGACCCATGGCGCCACGCTCGGCGGCCACGCCGTCGCGGCGGCCGTCCAGCGCGCGGGCATCGACCCCGGCGTGATCGAGGACGTGATCATGGGCTGTGCCAACCCCGAAGGCGCCACGGGCTGGAACATCGCCCGCCAGATCGGCCTGCGCGCCGGCCTGCCCATCGGCGTGTCGGGCATGACCGTCAACCGCTTCTGCTCCAGCGGCCTGCAGACGATCGCGCTGGCCGCCCAGCGCATCATCGCGGGCGAGGGCGAGGTCTACGTGGCCGGCGGCGTGGAGAGCATTTCCTGCGTGCAGCAGGAGATGAACCAGCACATGTTCGTCGACTCCTGGCTGAAGGAGCACAAGCCGGAGATCTACTGGCCGATGCTGCAGACCGCCGAGAACGTGGCCAAGCGCTACGGCATGAGCCGCGAGCGCATGGACCAGTTCGGCGCCGAGAGCCAGCAGAAGGCCTGTGCCGCACAAGCCGCCGGCAAGTTCGACGACGAGATCGTGCCGATCACCGTGACCGCGGGTGTGGCCGACAAGGTGCTGGGCCTGCGCACGAAGCAGGTCACCGTCAGCGCCGACGAGGGCCTGCGCGAAGGCACGACCTATGCCTCCGTCAGCGGTATCCGCTCGGCCATGCCCGGCGGTGTGGTCACTGCCGGCAATGCCAGCCAGTTCAGCGACGGCGCGGGTGCCTGCGTGGTGGTGGACGAGCGCTACGCCGAGCGCCATGGCCTGAAGCCGCTGGGGCGTTTCCTCGGTTTCGCGGTCGGTGGCTGCGAGCCGGACGAAATGGGCATCGGCCCGGTCTATGCCGTGCCGAAAGTGCTGGCGCGGCTCGGCCTGACGGTGGACGACATCGGCCTGTGGGAGCTGAACGAGGCCTTTGCCGTGCAGGTGCTGTACTGCGCCGACAAGCTCGGCATCCCGATGGACCGGCTGAACGTCAACGGCGGCGCCATCGCGGTCGGCCATCCCTACGGCATGAGCGGCCAGCGCCTGACCGGCCACGCGCTGATCGAAGGCAAGCGGCGCGGCGCCAAGTACGTCTGCGTGACGATGTGCATTGGCGGCGGCATGGGCGCGGCGGGCGTCTTCGAAGTGCTGTGAGAACGATGCGATGAGCGGGCTGCGTCCGACCCTTGATTTCCTGCTGCACGACTGGCTCGGCGTCGAGTCGCTGACGCAGCGCCCGCGCTTCGCCGACCACAGCCGCGAGACCTTCGCCGCCGTGTTCGACACCTGCGAGCGCATCGCCCGCGAAAAATTCGCGCCGGCCAACCGCACCGCCGATGTCCAGGAGCCGCACTTCGACGGCGAGCGCGTCCACTTGCCAGCGAGCACCAAGGAGGCCAGCGACGCCTACGTCGACTCCGGCATGCTGGCCGCGGCGCAGGACTACGACCTCGGCGGGATGCAGCTTCCCTGTGTCATCGAGATGGCGGCGAACAGCTTCTTCTCGAAAGCAGGCATCGGCCTCGGCGGCCACATGCTGACCAGCGGCAACGCCAACTTGCTGATGGCGCATGGCACCGAGGCGCAGCAGCGGGTCTTCGCGCACCAGGAGTTCGCCGGGCGCTTCTTTGGGACCATGTGCCTGAGCGAGCCGCAGGCGGGGTCGAGCCTCTCAGACATCCTGACGCGCGCCGAGCCGGACGGCGACGACAGCGCCAGCGACCCGCTCGGCCCGCGTTTCCGCCTGCGCGGCAACAAGATGTGGATCAGCAATGGTGAGCATGAACTGGCCGAGAACATCGTCCACCTCGTGCTGGCCAAGATCCCCGGCGCGGACGGCAAGCTGGTTCCCGGCGCCCGCGGCATCTCGCTGTTCATTGTTCCGAAACGATTGGTCGATCTTGACGGTGATTTGACTGGTGAGCGCAATGATGTGGCGTTGGCCGGGCTGAACCACAAGCTCGGTTACCGCGGCATTCCGAACACGCTGCTGAACTTCGGCGAGGGCAAGTACCCGGTGCGCGGCGCGGCCGGCGCCATCGGCTATCTGGTGGGCAAGCCGGGCGAGGGCCTGCGCTGCATGTTCCACATGATGAACGAGGCGCGGATCGCGGTCGGCCTCGGCGCGGTGATGCTTGGCTATGCCGGCTACGAGGCCAGCCTCGACTACGCCCGCGGCCGTCCGCAAGGGCGCCCGATCGGCCCCGGCGGCAAGGATCCGAGCCAGCCGCAGATCCCGATCATTCGCCACGCTGACGTGAAGCGGATGCTGCTCGCGCAGAAGAGCTATGCCGAAGGTGGACTGGCGCTCGCGCTGTATTGCGCGCGGCTGGTCGACGAGCAGCACACCGGCGATGCGCAGTCCGCGAAGGACGCCGCGCTGCTGCTGGAGATGCTCACGCCGATCGCCAAGAGCTGGCCGAGCGAGTGGTGTCTGGAGGCAAACAGCCTGGCGATCCAGGTCCACGGCGGCTATGGCTACACCCGCGATTACCCGGTGGAGCAGTACTGGCGCGACAACCGCCTGAACATGATCCACGAGGGCACGCACGGCATCCAGGCGCTGGACCTGCTGGGGCGCAAGGTGGTGATGGACGGCGGGGCGGGCCTGCTCGCCTTGGCGCAGCGCATCAACGGCACCATCGAACGCGCCTCGCAGCACGCCGATTTGCACCCGCAGGCGACGGCGCTGGCCGCGGCGCTGCAGCAGATCGGCGCGGCGACCAAGGCGGCGTGGTCTACGGGCGTGCCGGAGGAGGCGCTGGCGAACGCCGTGCCGTATCTGCAGGCCTTCGGGCATGTCGTGCTGGCGTGGATCTGGCTCGATGTGGCGCTGTCGGTCGATCCGGCCACGCCCGCTGGGCAAGGGCGCCTCGCTGCCGGCCGATATTTCTTCCGCCACGAACTGCCGCGCATTGATGCGTGGCTAGCCGTGGTCCGTACACGCGATGACACCTGCCGCACGATGCAGGACGACTGGTTCTGAGCAAGGAAACCCCATGGGCACCCCGATTTCGCAACTCTTCGACCTGACGGGCCGCGTCGCGCTGGTCACTGGCGGTTCGCGTGGGCTAGGCCTGCAGATCGCCGAAGCCCTCGGCGACGCGGGCGCCAAGGTCATGCTCACCGCCCGCAAGGCCGGCGAACTCGAAGCCGCCGTCGCGCAGTTGCAGGCGCGCGGCATCGACGCCCGCTGGGTCGCCGCCGATGCGAGCACGGTCGACGGCGTGGCCAAGATCGTGGACGACACGGTCGAGCGCCTCGGCGACATCGACATCCTCGTCAACAACGCGGGGGCCACCTGGGGTGCGCCGGCCGAGGATCACCCGGTCGAGGCGTGGGACAAGGTGATGGACCTGAACGTGCGCGCCGTGTTCCTGATCAGCCAGGCGGTGGGCAAGCGCTGCATGATCCCGCGCCGCGCCGGGCGGATCATCAACGTGGCGTCGATTGCGGGCCTGTCGGGCAACAGCGGAATCATGACCACCATCGCCTACAACACCAGCAAGGGCGCGGTGGTTAACTTCACGCGGGCGCTGGCGGGCGAGTGGGGCCGCCACGGCATCACGGTCAACGCGCTCGCGCCGGGCTTCTTCCCGAGCAAGATGACCCGTGGCACGCTGGCCCATTTCGGCGAGGAGACGCTGGCCGCGAAGGCGCCGCTGAACCGGCTGGGCGATGATGACGACCTCAAGGGCGCCGCTGTGCTCTTCGCCAGCGCGGCAGGCAAGCACATCACCGGGCAGATCCTGGCGGTGGACGGCGGCGTCAGTGCCGTCCACGGCGGCTGACCTGTGATCACCTCGCCCCATGCAATTTCCCGTTGCCATTCCCTTTGTCGAACTCCTTGGTTTCGAGCTGATCCGCTTTGAAGGCGGCGAGGCCGAAATCCAGGTCGAGCTGAAACCCGAGCTGCTGAACTCCTTCCTTGTCGCGCACGGCGGGCTGTCGATGACGCTGCTGGATGTGGTGATGGCGCACGCCGCGCGCAGCGTCCAGCACGAGAGCGGCGTCGTGACGATCGAGATGAAGACCTCGTTCTTCCGCCCAGGCGAAGGACGCTTGCGGGCGGTCGGCAAGCTGCTGCATCGCTCGGTGACGATGGCCTTCACCGAGGGGCATGTCTACGGCGGTGACGGGCAGCTCTGCGCCCATGCGACGGCGACGTTCAAGTATGTGAAGCGTCTGCCCACGGCGGGGCGTGAGGTCAAGGCGCTGCAGCGTCAGGTGGAGCCGTGAACGCGCTCTCCGCCTCATCTTCATCGACGTCCGCAAACATCTCGTCGGCGGCGAGTGTCAGTCCGATGCTCTCGAAGGTCACGCTCTGGCCGGGGGCGTGTTGCGCCAGCGTCCAGTGCGACTCGTCATGGCGCCGGTAGACCTCGGTGGTGCGGCTGCTGGCGTCGATCAGCACGATCTCCCGCATCGTCGGGATCTGGCGGTAGTGGAAGCTCTTGGCGCCGCGGTCGTAGCTGGACGTCCCGGGCGAGAGCACTTCCACGACCAGCGTGGGTTCGGATTTGGCCTGACGACGTGCCCGATCGGCCTGGCTGCAACTGACCATCACATCGGGATAGAAGTAGCTCCCGAGCGACTCCACGTTGAGCCGCATGTCCGTGCTGTAGACCCGGCAGGCCGAACCCCGCAGGTGCAGGTTCATCGCACCGGCCAGATTGAGCGTCACCCGCGCATGGCGGTCATCGCCGCCGGCCATCGCGTACACCTCGCCATCGACAAACTCGTGGCGCTCGGCCTGGGCGATCTCCCAGGCGAGGAACTCGTCAGGTGTCATGGCGGTATGGCGTACGGCGTGTCCCATGCAGATCTCCTTGTGTCTCTGGATTCTCCCTGAAAGGCAGTCCCCATGTCCCTGACCAACCACCAGATCCTCCTCGCCTCCCGCCCCCAGGGCGAGGCGACCGCCGACAACTTCCGCCTCGTCGAAACGCCGGTGCCCGAGCTGGCGGACGGCCAGGTGCTGGTGCGCCACCACTTCCTGAGCCTCGACCCGTACATGCGCGGCCGGATGAACGATGGCAAGAGCTACGCCCAGCCGCAGCCGCTGGACGCGGTGATGATCGGCGGCACGGTGGGTGAGGTGGTCGCCTCGCGCAACGGCAACTTCAACGTCGGCGACCACGTCGTCGGCATGGGTGGCTGGCAGGAATACGCCGTGGTCGATGCGACCCAGCGCGGCGTGCTGCAGAAGGTGGACACGCGCCACATTCCGCTGTCGGCCTATCTCGGCGCGGTCGGGATGCCGGGCGTCACCGGCTGGTACGGGCTGGTGAAGATCATCGATCCGAAGGAGGGCGAGACGGTCGTGGTCAGCGCCGCCAGTGGCGCGGTCGGCTCGGTCGTCGGCCAACTTGCCAAGGCGCGCGGCTGCCGTGTCGTCGGTCTGGCGGGCGGTCCTGACAAGTGCGCCTATGTGACGGACGAACTCGGCTTCGACGCCTGCATCGACTACCGCCAGTTTCCGGACCTGAAGTCACTGTCCGGTGCGCTGAAGGCGGCGTGTCCGAAGGGCATCGACGGCTACTTCGAGAACGTCGGCGGCGTGATCCTGGACGCCGTGATGCTGCGCGCCAATGCCTTCAGCCGCATCGCGATGTGCGGAATGATCGCCGGCTACAACGGCGAACCGATGGTCATGGCCAACCCGGCGCTGATCCTCGTCAACCGCATGAAGATCGAGGGCTTCATCGTCAGCGAGCACATGGACGTCTGGCCGCAGGCGCTGAAGGAACTCGGTGCGGGCGTGGCGACCGGTCAGATCAAGTTCCGCGAGTCCGTGGCGCAGGGCATTGCCAGTGCACCGGAAGCGTTCCTTGGTTTGCTGAAGGGCAAGAATTTCGGCAAGCAGCTTGTCAAGCTGGTCTGAGGAGGGCAGCGCAATGCGATCACTGATAGGCAAGACCGCCGTGCTGACGGGCGCGGCCTCCGGCTTCGGGCTGGAACTGGCGCGGCTGTGTGCGGCGCAGGGCATGAAGATCGTCATGGCCGATGTGCAGCAGGACGCGCTCGACCGCGCCGTTGCTGAGGTCACGGCGCTGGGTGCACCGAATGGCGCGGAGGTGCTGGCGTTCCGGCTCGACGTGTCCAAGGCGGACCAGGTGGAGGCGCTGGGCGCGGCGACGCTGGCGCGTTTCGGCGCGCCGCATCTGGTGTTCAACAACGCCGGGGTTGGCGCTGGCGGCTTGATCTGGGAGAACTCGCTGGCGGACTGGGAGTGGGTCGTCGGCGTGAATCTGATGGGCGTGGCGCATGGCGTGCGCGTCTTCACGCCGATGATGCTGGCCGCGGCGAAGGCCGACCCGGACTGGGAAGGCCACATCGTCAACACCGCCTCGATGGCCGGCCTGCTGAACGCGCCGAACATGGGCATCTACAACGTCACCAAGCACGCGGTCGTCAGCCTCTCGGAAACGCTGTACCAGGACCTGTCGCTGGTCACGTCGCAGATCAGCGCCAGCGTGCTGTGCCCGTACTTCGTGCCGACCGGCATCCACCAGAGCGACCGCAACCGGCCCGCCGATCTGCTCCCCGTTCAGCCCACGCAGAGCCAGCTCATCGGCAAGGCCATGGGCGACAAGGCGGTGACCAGCGGCAAGGTCACTGCGGCCGAGGTGGCGCAGAAGGTGGTGGACGCGGTGCTGGCCGGGCAGTTCTACATCTACAGCCACCCGAAGGCGATCGGGCTGGTCGGCACGCGGCTGGAGGATGTGCTGCAGGGGCGCAACCCGACCGATCCGTTCAAGGACCGGCCGGACCTGGGGGACAAGCTGCGGGCGGCGTTGCGCGGGTGAGCACGGACGCGGGGACGGCCGTCCCCCGTCACAATGCCGCATGACCGCATTTCGTTCCGAACGCCCCTCCGACCCCGACACCCACGTCCACACCCTCGCCAACGGCGTGCGCGTGCTGACCATCGTGCAGCCGCACCTGGAAAGCGCCTGCGTCAGCGTCTATGTGCGCACTGGCAGCCGCCACGAGAGCCCGCGGCTCAACGGCATCAGCCACGTCGTCGAGCACATGGCCTTCAAGGGCACCCGCACCCGCGACTGCCAGCGCATCAACCTCGACGCCGAACAGCTCGGCGCCGAGGCCAACGCCCACACCGACAAGGACCACACCGCCTACCACCTGCGCGGCCTGGCGCAGCACGCAGGCCAGTTCATCCGCATGCTTGGCGACATCGTGCTGGAGAGCCAGTTCCCCGAGTCGGAGCTGGAGCGCGAGCGGCAGGTGATCCTGCAGGAGTACCTGGAAGACGAGGACGACGCGCTGTCCACCGCGTTCAAGCTCTTCGATGAAGCCTGCTACGGCCGCCACGCGCTGGCGCAGCCGGTGATCGGCAAGCGCCGCAACATCGAGCGCTTCAGCCGCGACGAGCTGATGGGCTATGTACAGCGCCAGTACACGGGCGCGAACGTCATCGTGGCGGTCTGCGGCCCCGTGGATCCGCAGACGATGGCGGCGCAGGCCGAGGCCGTCTTCGGCGCCATGCCGGCTGGCGCGCCGAACCTGGTGGCTGCGCCGGCCTACCTCGGCGGCCTGCGCACGAAGCGCATGAGCGGCTCCAGCCAGACCCATGTCGTGCTCGGGTTTCCGGTGCCGACGCAGTGCGACCCCGACATGCCGGTGGCCGTGATGGCCGCGACCGTGTTCGGCGAGGGCATGAGTTCGCCGCTGCTGGACCGGGTGCGCGAGCGGCTGGGGCTGGTCTATTACGCCGGCTGCTCGGCGGACGTGTCGGATCTGGCCGGGCAGTTTGTCATCGAGGCGTCCACGACACCGGAGCACCTCGACGCGCTGTTCGAGGAAGTCAGCACGCTGCTGTGTGCCCACGCCACGTCCATCGACCCGGTGCATCTGGAGCGTGCCCGCAACCAGCTGGCGGTGCGCAGCGTGCGGGCCCGGGAGCGTTCGCAGCGCCGGCTGGAAGGCGCGGCGCAGGACCTGTTCGTGTTCGGCCGCGTGCGTCCCTCGGGCGAGTGGATGGAGCGGATCGCGTCGATCGACGCCGACGCGGTGCGCCTGCAGTTCGAGCGCATGTTGGCGGCGCCGGTGTCGGCGGCGATCACCGGCAAGGTGCCAACGGGCACGAAGGAACGCTGCCGGGACCGGCTGGCGACCTTGATGCCTCCTGCCTGAACAGTTCCGGGTGCCGTTCCGCGGTCAGGGCTTGGCGGTGGCGGGCGGCATGCGCTGCATCATCATTTCCATCATGGACTGCATCATGTCCATGCGCTGCATCATCATCTGGTGCCGCCCGGCCATGTCGGCGGGCATGGCGGACTTGTCCTTCATCATCGCCATGCCGCCCTGCATGGCTTTCATGTGTTCGGCCATCAGCGCCTGGCGCTCCTCGGGCGTTTTCGCCTCCATCATCTTCTGGTGCATGTCCTTCATGGCCTGCATCCGGGGATCGGGCGTGCTGTCCTGTGCAGCGGCGGCAGCGGCTTCCGCCCGGTGCGCGGCATGGGGGTCGGCGGTGTTGCTGCCCGGGCTGGCGCAAGCGGTGAGCAGCACGGCAGCACAAGCGGCAAGAAGGGTGCGGATGGCGGTCATGGCGTACTCCTGAAGGGTGGGAAGGAACGTCTTGATCGTAGGCTGCCGGGCCTTGTTTCGATTGACCTGCGTCAATGTTGATGACCGTGGTCGTGGTCCGTGTGGGCGTGACCGTGGCTGTGATCGGCAGCGGGCTGCATGGCCGGACCGCCACAGGGCCGGGTGAACGGCACTCGCATCGCCTGCAAGGTCACATGCTCGATCCCGAATCGGTCGTGCAGCAGCGTGGTGGCGTGCTGCAGGAAGGCGTCATCGGCCGTGGTCTCGGGCATGGCGAGGTGGGCGGTCAGGGCGATCTCGGACGTGCCCATCGCCCAGACGTGCAGGTCGTGGACCCGCGCCACGCCGGGCAGCTCTTCCAGCAGGCTGTGCACGGCATGCAGATCGATACCCTCGGGCACGCCGTCGAACAGCAGGTGCAGCGACTGCCGGAACAGGCTCCAGGTGCCGACCACGATCACCGCCGCGATCAGCAGGCTGACGACCGGGTCGAGCCAGACCCAGCCGTAGTTCAGCGCCAGCCAGCCGGCCACCACCACGCCGGCCGACACCAGCGCGTCGGCGGCCATGTGCAGGAAGGCGCCGCGGATGTTGAGGTCGCTGTCCCGGCCGCGCATGAAGAGCAGCGCCGTCGCCGTGTTGATGACGATGCCGACGCCGGCCACGGCCATCACGGTGAGTCCCTCGGTGGCCTCTGGCGCCTGCAGCCGCAGCACGGCTTCCCAGGTCAGCGAGCCCATCGCCACCAGCAGCAGCACGGCGTTGACGAAGGCCGCGAGGATGCTGGCGCGTTTCCAGCCGTAGGTGTGGCGCGCGTCTGGCTGGAGCCGACCCGCCAGCGCGCCCACCCAGGCCAGCACCAGGCCGATGACGTCGCTCAGGTTGTGGCCGGCGTCCGCCAGCAGCGCCAGCGAATTGATCTTCCAGCCGTAAAAGCTTTCGATCGCCACGAAGGCAATGTTCAGTCCGATGCCGATGGCGAACGCGGTGTTGAAATTCGCTGGGGCGTGGCTGTGGCCATGACCGTGACCATGACCGTGGTCGTGTCCATGGTGGGGACCTGGATGGTCGTGGTGATGGGCTGCACTCATGCGCGGGTTCTCCTGCGGCCGATCATAGGTGCAGCGCCTCTGCGTCAGATTGCGCGCTGGTTCACGCGCTTCGACAGCTCGGCCGCGCTCTCGCGCCGCTCGCTGTAGCGGTCGACCAGATACGTCGCCACGTCGCGGGTCAGCAGCGTGAACTTGACCAGCTCCTCCATCACGTCGACGACGCGCTCGTAGTAGGCGGACGGCTTCATGCGCCCGGCCTCGTCGAACTCCATGAAGGCCTTGGCGACCGAGGACTGGTTGGGGATGGTGATCATGCGCATCCAGCGGCCCAGGACGCGCATCTGGTTGACCGCGTTGAAGGACTGCGAGCCGCCCGACACCTCCATCACCGCCAGCGTCTTGCCCTGCGTCGGGCGCACGGCACCGACCGACAGCGGAATCCAGTCGATCTGCGCCTTCAGGATGCCGGTCATGGCGCCGTGGCGTTCCGGCGAGGTCCAGACCATGCCTTCGGACCAGGCGGCGGCTTCGCGCAGCTCAGCCACCTTGGGGTGGGTGTCGGGCGCACCGTCGGGCAGGGGCAGGCCGGTCGGGTCGAAGACGCGGGTTTCCGCGCCCATGGCCTGCAGCAGGCGGGCGGCTTCTAGCGTCAGCAGCTTGCTGAACGAGCGTTCGCGCAGCGAGCCGTACAGCAGCAGGAAGCGCGGCGGGTGGGTCGAGCTGCCGGCGCCGTGGAAGCGTGCGCCGGTCGGGCGGTCGAACAGGGCCGGGTCGAGGTTCGGCAGATCGTGGGGGTCGCTGGAATGGTCCATGGCGTCGAAGCGTTGTCAGAACTTCGATTGACATTCGTCAATCGGTGGGTGAATCGGTGTGTCGGTCGGGGCGCGGTCAGGGCACACCGCCGGGAGGTGGAGTTTAATGGTGGTGGATTTATACCCTTTAGGGTATGTTCGACCAGAGGATCTCCCCGACCATGCGCCTTGCCAGACGATATCTCCTTGCCGCTTTGGCTGCAGCGACGCTGCTGGGCGTCGGCGCCGCCGCGTACTGGCGCTTCGGCCGGGCAGTCGACATACCGGTGGCCGTGGCCGCGCAGGGCTCGGTGGCGGCCCGGGTGGTCGGGCCGGGCACCGTGCAGGCGCGTGTGCCTGTCACGGTCAGCGCCCGGGTCAGCTCGACGGTGGTGCAGGTGCTGGCCGATGTCGGCGACACCGTGCAGCCGGGGCAACTGCTGGCCCGCCTGGACGACCGTGACCTGAGCGCCCGCCGCGGCGTCGTCACCGGCCAGCAGGAGTCACTGCAGCGCAACACCGAAGGCGCCCGCGCCGCGCTGGTCAAGGCGCAGGCCGATCTCGACCTCGCCCGCAGCAAGCAGCGTCGCGATGCCGAACTGCTCGCCCAGGGCTATGTCTCGGCGGCGGTGCTGGACGCGTCGAATGCGGCGCTGGGCAGCGCGGCGGCCGGGGTGGACATCGCCCGCGCCACGCTGGCCGCCCGCGAGGCCGATGCGCGCACGCTGTCGCAGGAGGCGCGCTACTCGGACGTGGTGCTCTCGAACACGCGCATCGCGGCACCAATGGCCGCCGTCGTGGTCCAGCGCATGGCCGAAGTCGGCAGCACCACGGCGCCTGGCTCGGCCCTGTTCAAGCTGGTGGACCCGCGCTCGCTGTGGGTCGCCACCCGGGTGGACGAGGCGGTGGTCGGTCGCGTGCGGCCCGGGCAGGTGGCCAGCATCCGGCTGCGCAGCGGCGAGGTGCTGCCCGGCAAGGTGGCGCGCATCGCCCGGCAGTCCGACGCGGCGACGCGGGAACTGGAGGTGCATGTCGCCTTCGACACCGTGCCCGAGCGCTTCGCCATCGACCAGGAGGCCGAGGTGCGCATCGACGTGGGCGCCGACCGCGGCCTGCTCGTGCCGCTGGCCGCGCTGACCCGTGACAAGACCGGGCGGCAGGGCGTGCTGGTCATTTCGGACGGCCGTACCCGCTTCCAGCCGGTGGAGACGGGTGGCGCCGATGCCCAGCAGGTGCTGATCCGCCAAGGCTTGGCGGCGGGAGACACGGTCGCCGCCACGGCCGCCGGGCTGACCGCCAATGTGCGGGTGCGCTGAGGACCGGCCATGGAACTCGCACTCAAGGACATCCGCCGCCACCTCGGCAAGTTCCTCGCCACCATCGTGGGCGTGGCGATGCTGCTGGCGATCGTGCTGGTGATGAACGGCATCTACCAGGGCAACATCCAGGACGGCGTCTGGCTCATCGACAACACCAGGACGGACCTGTGGGTGGTGGAACGCGGCCGTGGCGGTCCGTTCAACGAAGCTTCGCGCATCCCGCTGGACAGCTACAAGAGCGTGGCCGCGACGCCGGGTGTGGCGCGCGCCAGCCCGCTGGTGCTGTATTCGGCGCAGCGGGAGATCCTGGGCCGTGACCAGCAGTTCACCCTCGTCGGCTACGACATCGTCAGCGGCGCCGGGGGGCCGAACGGGCTGGTGCAGGGCCGCACCATCACCGCGCCACACTACGAAATGGTCGTGGACCGCAAGCTCGGCCTGCAGCTCGGCGACCACGTGCCGCTGGGCACCGACCGCTACACGGTCGTCGGCGTCACGCGCGGCGCAGTCGATTCGGGCGGCAGTCCGCTGATCTACATGGCACTCGCCGACGCGCAGAAGGTGCAGTTCGAACAGGACAAGCGGGCACTCGACGCCGCCCGGGCCGCCAACCTGCAGCGGCTGGAGCGTGCGGGCTACAGCGGCGAGCAGGCCAGCCGGCTGCTGCCGCTGCTGTCCTCCGGCACCAGCAGCATCAACGCGGTGCTGGTGACGCTGGCGCCCGGTGCGGATGGCGAGGCGGTGGCACAGCACCTGCGCGACTGGCTGTATCTGAACGTCTACACCACTACCGAGGAACGCACCCTGATGCTGGACGGCAAGCTGAGCAAGATGTCGGCCGTGCTGGGCCTGTTCCGCACGCTGCTGATCCTGGTGTCGATCGTGATCATCGCGCTCATCGTCTACGTGCTGACGATCGAGAAGATCAAGTCGATCGCCACGCTCAAGCTGATCGGTGCGCCGAACGGCCTGATCGTGCGGCTGATCATGACGCAGTCGATGCTGCTGACGCTGGCGAGCTTTGCGCTGGCCTACCTGCTGCGCGACCTGATCGCACCGGGGTTTCCGCGCACGCTGGCCTTTGTCGGGCAGGAAACGGCGGTCACCTTCGGGGTGATGCTGCTTGGCGGGGTGCTGGCCAGCCTGATGGCCGTGTGGCATGCGCTGCGCACCCCGGCCCAACTTGCCCTGGGAGGCTGAGATGGCCGTCGTCGAACTCCAGAACGTGTCGCAGACCTTCGGTCACGGCGAGCTGGCGGTGCAGGCGCTCAAGCCGACCAGCCTGTCCATCGAGGCGGGCGAACTGGTCGCGCTGCTCGGGCCCAGTGGTTCGGGCAAGAGCACGCTGCTGCTGGCGATCAGCCTGATCCAGCCGCCGACCACCGGCCGCATCACCATCGACGGCCAGGTGCTGTACGACGATGGCCCGACCGGCATCGACGTGCGGGCCTTCCGCCGGCAGAAGATCGGCTTCATCTTCCAGCAGCACAACCTGATCCCCTTCCTGACCGCGCTGGAAAACGTCGCGCTGATGCTGCAGCTCAACGGGGTGGGCCGGCGCGAGTCGAACCGGCGGGCGATGGAGGTGCTCGGCTACCTAGAGATCGCGCACCGCGCCGATTCGCTGCCGGCGCAGATGTCGGGCGGCGAGCAGCAGCGCGTGGCGATCGGGCGGGCGCTGGCCAACGAGCCGGCGCTGATCCTGGCGGACGAGCCCACCGCGGCGCTCGACACCGAGCGCGGCACCAAGGTGATGGCCATGCTGCGCAAGATCGCCCGCGAGCGCCGCTCGGCCGTGATCGCCGTCACCCACGACCACCGGATGATCGCGGGCTTCGACACGGTCTGCCACCTCGACGACGGGCGGCTGACGCAGGTGGAGCGCAGTGCGACGGCGGCGGTGGCCGGCTGAGGCGGAGGGCCTGTGGCAAACTCCGCCGCCTCTCCAACTGCCCTTTTTACCGGTTTGGAACACGCACAACACGCTCACAAGATCCTCCAGCAGATCGCGGCCGAACTGAAGGTCCGCCCCGCCCAGGTCAAGGCGGCGATCGACCTGCTGGACAGCGGCGCTACGGTGCCCTTCATCGCCCGCTACCGCAAGGAAGTCACCGACGGGCTGGACGACATCCAGTTGCGCGAACTCGAAAGCCGGCTCGGCTACCTGCGCGAGCTGGAGGACCGGCGCGAGGCCGTCCTCAAGAGCATCGACGAGCAGGGCAAGCTGACGCCCGCGCTGCGCAGCGCCATCGAGGCCGCGCCGACCAAGCAGGAGCTGGAAGACCTCTACCTGCCGTACAAGGTCAAGCGGCGCACCAAGGGCTTGATCGCCCGCGAGGCCGGGCTGGAGCCGCTGGCCGACAAGCTGTTCGCCGATCCGTCGCTTGACCCGAAGGCCGAAGCCGCCGCGTTCCTCAACCCCGAGGCCGGTTTTGCCGACGCGCTGGCGGTGATGGACGGCGTGCGCGACCTGCTGAGCGAGCGCTGGGCCGAGGACGCCGTGCTGGTCAAGCAGTTGCGCGAGTGGCTGTGGGCGGAAGGGTTGTTCAAGTCCAAACGCATGGACGGCAAGGACGAACACCACCCGGACGTCTCCAAGTTCCGCGACTACTTCGACTACGACGAGCCGATCAGCCGCGTGCCCTCGCACCGGGCGCTGGCGGTGTTCCGCGGTCGTGGCCTCGACATGCTGGACGTGAAGCTCGCGCTGGCGGAGGAGCCGCAGCCGGGCCAGCCGTCGCTCGCCGAAGGCAAGATCGCCATCCACCTCGGCTGGAGCCACGCCAAGCGCCCGAGCGACGACCTGATCCGCAAGACGATCGCCTGGACGTGGAAGGTCAAGCTCAGCCTGAGCCTGGAGCGCGACCTGTTCACCCGCCTGCGCGAGAGCGCCGAGGGCGTGGCGATCAAGGTGTTCAGCGAGAACCTGCGCGACCTGCTGCTGGCGGCACCTGCGGGCAAGCGCGTCGTGATGGGGCTGGACCCCGGCATCCGCACCGGCGTGAAGGTGGCGGTGGTGAGCGACACGGGCAAGGTGCTGGACACGTCCACCGTCTACCCGCACGAGCCGCGCCGCGACTGGGAAGGTTCTCTCCACACGCTGGCCAAGCTCTGCGCGGCCCACGGTGTGAACCTCATCGCCATCGGCAACGGCACCGCCAGCCGCGAGACCGACAAGCTCGCCGCCGACCTGATCAAGCGCCTGCAGCAGCTCGCGCCCGACCGCCAGATCGACAAGGTCGTGGTGTCCGAGGCGGGCGCTTCCGTCTACTCGGCGTCGGAGTTCGCGTCGAAGGAACTGCCGGATCTGGACGTGAGCCTGCGCGGCGCGGTGTCGATCGCGCGGCGCTTGCAGGATCCGCTGGCCGAACTGGTCAAGATCGACCCGAAGAGCATCGGCGTCGGCCAGTACCAGCACGACGTGAACCAGAGCGAACTCGCGCGCACGCTGGTCACCGTGGTCGAGGACTGCGTGAACGCGGTCGGCGTGGACCTGAACACCGCGTCGGCGCCGCTGCTGTCGCGCGTGTCGGGGCTGAGCGCGTCGGTGGCGGCGAGCATCGTGCGCTGGCGGGATGCGAACGGCGCGTTTCGCACCCGCAAGCAGTTGCTGGATGTGACCGGCCTCGGCCCGAAAACCTTCGAGCAGGCGGCCGGTTTCCTGCGCATCCGCGGCGGCGATAACCCGCTCGATGTCACCGGCGTCCACCCGGAAACCTACCCGGTGGTCGAGCAGATGATCGCGAAGACCGGGCGGCCGATTGCCGAGCTGATGGGCCGCAGCGACGTGCTGAAGGCGCTGAAGCCCGAGCTGTTCGCCAACGAGAAGTTCGGCGCCATCACGGTCCAGGACATCCTCGTCGAGCTGGAAAAGCCGGGGCGCGATCCGCGGCCGGACTTCAAGGTCGCGCGCTTCAACGACGGCGTCGAGGACATCAAGGACCTCGTCGAAGGCATGGTCCTCGAAGGCACGGTGAGCAACGTCGCGCAGTTCGGCGCCTTCGTTGATCTGGGCGTGCATCAGGACGGGCTGGTCCACGTCAGCCAGTTGAGCAACAAGTTCGTCACCGATGCCCGCGAGATCGTCAAGACCGGCGACATCGTCAAGGTGCGCGTGGTGGAGGTCGATCTGGCGCGCAAGCGGATCGCGCTGACGATGAAGCTGGACGCGCCGGTGCAGGCGAAGGGCGCGGCCAAGGCGGACAACAGCTTCCGGCCGGCGGGTCGCGGGGAACAGCGTCCCGCACGCGGCGCACCGGCTTCTGCACCGGCCGGTGGCAGTGCGATGGCGGCAGCATTTGCCAAGCTGAAGGGTGGGCGTTGAAGCCCGCAGATTCGGACAAAATGCACACACCGCCATGTCGGCGTGCAAGGAGATCCACGATGACCAAGACCCCCGTTCGCACCCTGCTGGCCCTGTCGGCCGCTGTTCTGGCGCTGTCTGGCTGTTCTTCCATGAAGGACGGCATGGGCGCGATGAAGGACGGCATGGGCTCCATGCATGACCGCATGATGGGCGACGGCCCCAGTGCCTCGGCCAAGCTCGCAGCCACCACGGGCAACGCGGCCAGCGGCACCGTCACCTTCAAGCAGCATGGCGACCACGTGATGGTGCACGCCCGCCTCAGCGGCCTGAAGCCGTTCGGTGAACACGGTTTCCATGTCCACGACAAGGGCGACTGCAGCAGCGGCGACGGCATGGGCACCGGCGGCCACTTCAATCCGAACGGCAAGCCGCACGGCGCGCAGGACGCCGACCACCACGCCGGTGACATGCCGTCGCTGAAGGCCGACGTCGAGGGCAAGGCCGAGGCCCGCTTCCACCTGACCGGCGTAACGCTGGGGGATGGCGGCCCGACCGATCTGGCGGGTCGCGGGCTGATCGTCCATGCGGGTCCGGATGACTTCAAGACCCAGCCGACCGGCAACTCGGGCGCGCGCATCGCTTGCGGCGTCATCGAGGCCACCAAGCGCTGACGCACCAAGGACGCTGACCGGATGCGCAGTCTGCAGATTCTCGCGGGCCCCCGCGCCCGCGCGCATCTGGCTGCGCACGGGCTGCGTCCGGCCGATGTGCGGGCCGTGGCGGCGGCGGCGGGTGGCCCGAAGGGGCTGGTGCTGACGCCGATCGACCGCTTCCTGTTCGGCCACTGGCTGCGCGGGGACGGTCTGCCCGTGCATCTGGTCGGCGCCAGCATCGGCGCGTGGCGCATGGCGTGTGCCGCGCTGCCGGACCCGGACGCCGCGCTGGCGCAACTGGCCAGCGACTACATCGCCGAAAGCTACGCACCGCCCCGCGGCGAGCGGCAGTCGGCGCGCAACATCAGCCGGCGTTTTGCCGAGCTGCTGGACGCGCAGATCGCCGGGCAGCAGGCGCAGGTGCTGGCGCATCCGCGGTTCCGGCTCCACGTCGTGACCAGCCGGGGCCGGCACATCCTGCGCCGCGAGCGGCGTTTGACGACCGCGCCGGGCTACCTGGGCGCCTTCCTCAGCAACGCGGTCAGCCGGCGGTTGCTGGGCGGCTGGCTGGAGCGGGTGGTGTTTTCCGATGCCCGCGAGGCGCTGCCGCTGTCGCTGGACGACCTGCCCACCCGCCATGTGGCGCTGACGACCGACAACCTGCTGCCGAGCATCCTCGGGTCGGGCTCGATCCCGTTCTGGCTCGACGCCGTGCACGACATTCCTGGCGCGCCGCGCGGCGCCTACTGGGACGGCGGCATCACCGACTACCACCTGCACTGGCCCTGGCGCGAGATCGCGGCCACGCCCGACTCCGGCGGGCTGGTGCTCTATCCCCACTTCCAGCCGCGGCTGGTGCCGGGCTGGCTCGACAAGGGCCTGCGCCGCCGGCACCGCCCGACGCCGTGGCTCGACAACCTGATCGTGTTGGCTCCGACGCCGGCATGGATCGCCACACTGCCGCGCGGCAAGATCCCCGACCGCGGTGACTTCAAGTCCTGGGGCGAGGACCACGCCGGGCGCATGCAAGCCTGGACCCGCGCGGTCGCCGAGAGCCAGCGTCTGGCGGACGAATTCGCGCAGTGGCTGCAGGATGGCTGCCCGCTCGACCCGGTCATCCCCCTGGAGAACACCTGATGGGCGTCCATCGACTCACGCCAGCGATGCGCGATCTGCTGCACCGCATCCGCAAGTTGAATCGTCCGCCGATGCACACGCTCGGCGCGGTCGAGGCACGGCGGCTTTACGAATTGGCCGCAGAGGTGCTGGAGCCACCGCGCGCGCCTTTGCCGCGTGTCGAGACGATGGCATTGCCGGTCGGCCCGGGCATCGAGCGCCCCGCACGGCTCTATGCACCACCGCCCGGCGACGCCGGCGTGTTGCCGGTGCTGCTGTACCTGCACGGCGGCGGGTTCACGGTCGGCAGCCTGGAGACGCACGACAGCCTGTGTCGCCAGCTTGCGCTGCGCAGCGGTGTGGCCGTGGTGGCACTCGACTACCGGCTGGCGCCGGAGCACCGGTTTCCTGCCGCGGTCGAGGATTGCTGGGGGGCCTTGCAGTGGCTGGCCAACCACGGGGACGTACTCGGACTCGATGGCGCCCGGATGGCCGTCGGTGGCGACAGCGCCGGTGGCACGCTGGCAGCGGTGATCGCCTTGATGGCCCGCGATGCAGCCCTGCCGCTCGCCCTGCAAGTGCTCATCACGCCCGGCACCACGGCACACGCCGATACCGCATCGCACGCTCGCTATGCCGAGGGGTTCCTGCTGGAAAAAGCGGGCATCGACTGGTTCTTCGACCAGTACATCGACCACGCCCACCGCACCGACTGGCGTTTCGCACCGCTGCTGGCGGACGACCACGCCGGGCTCGCGCCGGCCTGGATCGGGTTGGCTGAATGTGATCCGCTGGTCGACGAGGGTGTGGCCTACGCCGATGCGCTGCGCATGGCGGGTGTGCCGGTCGAGCTGGAGCTGTACAAGGGCGTGACCCACGACTTCATCAAGCTGGGTCGGGTGATTCCCGAAGCGGCACTGGCGCAGCAGGCGATCGCCGATGCATTGCGCGCGGCGCTGTATCCTTAAGGTCGGCTGAGATTCCGGTGAAACCTACAAGGATCAGGACATGGCTCTGCGCCGCAATTACCGTTTTTCACACCGGCTCCGGGTGCGCTGGTCCGAGGTCGATCTGCAGCAGATCGTCTTCAACGGGCACTACCTGAACTACTTCGACACCGCGGTCTCGGAGTACTGGCGTGCATTGGCCTTGCCCTACCAGGCGACGATGGCGCGGCTGGGTGGCGACCTCTATGTGCGCAAGGCCACGCTCGACTACCTGGGCAGTGCTCGCTACGACGACCTGATCGACGTGGCGATCCACTGCGAGCACATCGGCAACACCTCGCTGCGCCTGCGCTGCGCGGTGTTCCGCGCCGAGAAGCTGCTGGTGACGGGCGAGCTGGTCTATGTGTTCGCGGACCCCGCCACGCAATCCAGCCGGCCGATACCCGCCGAGCTGCGCGAGATGTTGCTGGATTTCGAGGCCGGCGCGGAGATGCTGGACGTGCAGGTCGGCCACTGGGACGAACTGGGCGTGTCGGCGCAGGACGTGCGCGCGGAGGTGTTCGTGCGGGAGCAGGGCATCCCGCTCGACCTGGAACTCGACGAGGCCGACCACAGCGCCGTGCACGCCCTGGCGCTCAACCGGATGGGCATGCCGCTGGCGACCGGGCGGCTGCTTCATCACGCACCCGGCGTCGCGCGGCTCGGCCGCATGGCGGTGATCGCGCCGATGCGGGGCAGCTCGGTCGGGCGGCGGGTGCTGGAGGCGCTGCTGGACGCGGCGGCTGCGCGGGGCGATCACTCGGTGGTGCTGCATGCGCAGCTGTCGGCGGCGAATTTCTACCGGCGCTTCGGCTTCGTCGAACACGGGCCGCACTTCGAGGAAGCCGGCATCGGGCACGTCGAGATGGTGCGTGCGCTCAGCCCTTCGGCGCCCGCGGCCGTGCCGGCTTGAGCAGGCTGCGCACCCGTGGCTGGATGACGCGGGGCGAGGTGCCGACGGCGTCGATGCCGCTGTCGTGCTCGTCCAGCGCCATGTCGGACACCGGCGAGGCCACGCTGCCCAGCGACACGCGGCCGCGGTGGTCGTTGGCCAGCACCGGCTCGGTCTGGTAGCGCGGCGGCCAGTCCTTCAGCGTGGCCCGGCGCATCAGGGCCAGGCCGGGTCCGGCGGGGTAGCTGCGCTCGTAGACCTGGGTGATCAGGTGCCGGCCGATGCGCTCGGTGATGAGCACGGTGGAGCAGCGTGTGCCGTAGCGACCATCCGGCGTGCGGATGAAGGCGGGCGAGAGCACGCGCTCCAGATCGTGGGACACGCCGGTCGAAGGCAGTTCTTCGTCGCGGGCCTGCGTGGTGTCGGTCAGGGCGTTGAGCAGGGTCTGGGCGAGGGCGTCGGCGCCGGGTGCTGCGGTGGCGGTCGCCGTGGCTTGCAGGACGGCGTCGCTGAGTTGCTGCTTCAGGTGGCGGACCTTGGGCCAGGGTTCATCCAGGTACCCGTTGGAGAGTGCGAACACGCCGCTTTCCAGCCGGGTGGGTGACGCCCGCGCGCTGCTGAGCCACCAGCAGTCGCCGTGGGCAAAATCGGCGGCGATCAGGTTGAAGCCGTTGTGGCCCGTGAGCGCGGTGCGCACCCAGAAGCGGTCGGGACTGGCGGTGGTGGTCAGCCAGTCGGGGATGATGGCGCCGCGCGTGGGGGCCTGCGGGTCCATGCGCGACGGATCACGGATGTTGGTGAGCAGCCCGAGCCGGCCCGCGGCGGTCAGACCGAACCAGGTGCCTCCGGCGCTCAGGTCACGCCCGGAGAGGATTTCCGTGTCGCTGCCTGGGCGCGTCCACCAGCCCAGGCGCGCCGTGGACCGCTCGAAGAACTCGTCGCGGTTGGCGGCGAGGACCAGCGGGAAGCGGCGGCTGTGATCGAGGGCAAGGGCTGCAAGGCACATCAGAGGACACCGCGGGCAGGCAGCGAGGCAAAGACTTCGACATGCCGAGGTCCCACACGCACGCTCGGCCACGGCAACAACGTCTCACAAATATGGGCCACAGTGGACGCGTCGAGTCCCCCAGGCTGGCGATGGATTTCCATCCAGGTGAGCATTTCATCACGATTCTCCAGGCGCTGGAGCCATTGACTCTCCAGCGCCGGAAACCGCTGTCGCAGCGTCTCGTGCACGGCGGCCATTTCCGTCTGCGCCTGCGCGCTGTCCGCGCGCGGGACGCGGTAGTAGACGTACAGCTCGCCGCCGGACTCAGCCATGGTCACGCGGCTTCGGCGTCGTGCGGCAGGGCGTAGGGCAACGGCAGCACCTGGAGCAGCGGGCCGTCCGGCTGACCAAGGTGCAACTCGCCGCTGCGGGTCACGGCGATCTTCAGCTCGGCCAGTGCCAGATGGCGCGCGCCATCCACGGCGGTGCGGGCCAGTACGCCGGCGGGCTGGCTCGGGTCCTCGCTCCAGAACACTTCCTGTGCGGGCGCCATGGCGGCATCGCCCGCCAGCAGGAAGGCCCGCCGCTTCAGCTTGCCCAGATAGTGGCTGCGCGCGACGATCTCCTGGCCCGGGTAGCAGCCCTTCTTGAAATCGACACCACCGACCAGCTCGTAGTTGAGCATCTGCGGCACGAACTGGCCGGAGGTCGCGGCCACGACCGGGACCACGCCCGAACGCACTTCCAGCCGCTGCCACTGCGCCACGTCCAGCGCGGGCAGGGCGGCGAGCACGGCTTGCGCTTGCGCGGCAGGGCCGATCCACAGCCAGCGGTCGATCGTCGCGCCGCCCAGGCCGCTGTCGGGCAGGCGGACCACGGCGGCGCCGTCCCGGTCCAGCTTGTCCCAGGCGCGCGCCGGCGCGTCCGCGCCGAGCCAGGTCGCTGCCGGTGCACCGACCAGACCGAGCACCGTCAGCTCGGCGCTGGCATCCGACAGGCGGGCCTTGGCGCGCATCACGAACATCGACAGCCGCTTGAGCGTGGGCGCCAGCACGTCGGCGCTGCAGGCCAGCCAGTACTCCTCGGCACCCGCGCGGGTGTAGACGAAGCTGGCGAGCATGCGGCCCTGCGGCGTGCAGTAGGCGCCCAGGCGGGCATGCGCCAGATCGAGTCGGCTGACGTCGTTGCTGAGCTGTCCGTGGAGGAAGGTCGCTGCGTCCGCCCCGACGGCGCGAATGACGCCCCAGTCCGGCAATACGCAGGCGCCGCTGGAACGGAGTTCCGCGGATTGAGCAGGAAATGCAGTGGTGGTGTCCATCCGCTCATTATCATCAGCACCATGCACTCTTGTGACTTCACGCTCTGATGGCCTCGGGTCGTCGCTCCACCCCAGGTCGGGCCACGCTCTGGCTGGGCACTGGCCTGCTGCTGCTGGCCTCGCTGCTGGCGGGCTGCTACTGGTGGATCCAGCATCCGATGGGCGGTCCCGAAACGTCAGTGGATCTCGAGGTGGAGTCCGGCGAATCCGCCCGGCAGGTGGCACAGGCCACTGCGGACGCCGGCATGGCGGTGTCGCCTTGGATGCTCTACCAGTGGTTCCGCTGGTCCGGCCAGTCGCGGCAGATCCGCGCCGGCAGCTACGAGATCCAGCCCGGCACCTCACCGGCACAACTGCTGCGCAAGCTCGTCGACGGCGACCAGTCGCTCGCCCGCCTGCGCCTGATCGAAGGCTGGACCTTCCGCCAGGTCCGCGCGGAGCTGGCCCGCATGACGACCCTGCGGGCCGAGTCCGCGACCCTGTCCGACACGGAACTCATGGCGGCCATCGGCTCGCCCGGGCTGCTGCCGGAAGGGCGCTTCTTTCCGGATACCTACGCCTATGCCAAGGGCAGCAGCGATCTGGCCGTGCTGCGCCGTGCCCACGCCGCGATGCGCAAGCGGGTCGATGCCGCCTGGAGCCAGCGCGAGGCGGACAGCCCGCTGAAGTCCGCGGACGAGCTGCTCACACTGGCCTCCATCGTCGAGAAGGAAACCGGCCGCGCCGAGGACCGGCCGATGGTGGCCAGCGTGTTCGTCAACCGGCTGCGCGTGCGCATGCCGCTGCAGACCGATCCGACCGTGATCTACGGGCTGGGTGAACGCTTCGACGGCAACCTGCGCCGCAAGGACCTGCTGGCGGACACGCCCTACAACACCTACACCCGCGCCGGGTTGCCGCCCACGCCGATCGCGATGCCGGGACGTGATTCGCTGATGGCCGCAGTCCGGCCCGCCAGCAGCAAGGCCTTGTACTTCGTCGCGCGCGGGGATGGCACCAGCCAGTTCAGCGAGACGCTGGCCGACCATAATCGGGCGGTCGACAAATACCAGCGCAAGGCCGCACGTTGAGCGAAGTTCACCATCTCCCCAGTCCCGCCGGCTGTTTCATCACCACCGAAGGCATCGACGGTGCGGGCAAGACCACCCAGATCGACCGCATTGCCGCCCGTTGGCGGGAGGCGGGCCACGAAGTCGTGCGCACCCGCGAACCGGGCGGCACACCGCTGGCCGAAGCCCTGCGCGAGTTGCTCCTGTCGCGCGACATGGACCCGCTCACCGAAGCACTGCTGGTCTTCGCCGCCCGGCGCGACCACCTGCGCACGGTGATCGAGCCGGCGCTGGCCCGCGGCGCCGTGGTGCTGTGTGACCGCTACACGGACGCGACCTTCGCCTACCAGGGCGGTGGCCGCGGCTTTGACCTGGCCACGCTCGCCCAGCTCGAAACCTGGGTCCAAGCCGGTCGCCAGCCAGACCTGACGCTGTGGTTCGACCTGCGCCCGGAGGAAGCCGCTCGCCGACGCGCGGGTGCCCGCGCCCCTGACCGCTTCGAGGCCGAGCAGCTGGCGTTCTTCGAAGCCGTTCGTGCCGGTTACGCGCAGCGCTTCGCTCAGGCCGGCGCCCGTGTGGCGCAGCTGGACGCGGAACAGCCGCCGGAGGCCGTGGCCGCGCAGATCGATGCCGTGCTGCAGGCGCGCGGATGGTGAGCGCCGCGCTGCCCTGGCTGGAGGCTCCGCTGGCGCGCACGCTGGCCAATGCGCGGGCCCACCATGCGCTGCTGGTGCATGGTCCGGCGGGGGTCGGGCAACTGGTGTTCGCGCTGGAGCTGGCGCGGGCCTGGCTGTGTGAACACCCGGCGGCGCAGCGGGGTGGTCTGGCCTGCGGGCAGTGCCGTAGCTGCCACCTGGTCGACGAGCGCAGCCACCCGGACCTGCGCCTGATCGTGCCCGAAGCGCAGCGCGCCGAGGCCGGCCTGCCCGAGGACAGCGCCGCGACCGAGGACAGCGGCGGCGGCAGCAAGAAGACCCGCAAGCCCAGCCGCGCGATCCTGATCGACCAGATCCGCGCCGCGCTGGACTTCAGCGCGCTCACCGCCGCGCGCGGGGCGCACAAGGTCGTCATCGTCTACCCGGCCGAGGCGCTCAACCCGATCGCCGCCAATGCGCTGCTCAAGACGCTGGAGGAGCCGCCCGGGGCGATGCGCTTCGTGCTGGCCAGCGGCGATGCGCAGGCGCTGCTGCCCACCATCCGCAGCCGCTGCCAGCCCGTGGCGCTGGTGGCCCCGGCGCGCGACGAAGCGCTGGCCTGGCTGCGCGGGCAGGGCGTGACCGAGCCCGAGCCGCTGCTCGACGCCTGCGGCGGCCAGCCCCTGCGGGCGCTGGAGCTGCAGCGCGCCGGGCTGGACGCGGCGGCGTGGCGCCAGTTTCCGCAATGGATCGCCCGCGGTGACAGCGCCGCCGTGGCCAGCTGGCCGCTGCCGGTGCTGCTGGACGCGCTGCAGAAGCTCTGCCACGACCACGCGCTGGCCACGCTGGGCGCACCTGGCCGCTACTTCGCCGACCTTGGCCGACCAGCCCTGGGTGCGGGCCTGGACCGATTGACCGAAGCCGCCGCTTGGCTGCGCGCACAGACCCGCCACGCCGACCACCCCTGGAGCGCCGCACTCGCCACCGAAGCCCTGGTGCAGGGCACCCGTGCGCGGCTCATGCCCGGCCCCTGATCTCCCGACCGACCACGCCTCCATGCCATGAGCGAATCCAGTCCCACCTCCCGCACCGGTCTCTCCGGCGCCATGCCGCTGAACAGCGCGGCCGCTCCGGGCCAGCCGACCACCACCGGCGCGCCGCGGCCCAGCGTCATCCAGCTCGTCTTCAAGGAAAAGGGCGCGCTCTACGCTGCCTACATCCCGCTGTTCGCCGAGGGCGGACTGTTCGTGCCGACCAGCCGCGAATACCGGCTCGGCGACGACATCTACCTGCTGCTCACGCTGCCGGACGACCCGCAGCGCTACCCCGTGCCCGGGCGCGTGGCCTGGATCACGCCGCCGAATGCCTCGGGCGGCCGCACGCAAGGTGTGGGCGTGCGCTTCCCGGTGGACGAGAAGACGCGGATCCTGCGCGTGCGCATCGAGGAGCTGCTGGGCACCTCCATCCAGTCGTCCAAGCCGACGCAGACCATCTGAACCCGAGCGCCAAGCCCGCATGTACATCGACACCCACTGCCACCTGACCTTCCCCGAACTGCAGGCCCGCTGGCCCCAGATCCAGCTGGACATGGCCGCTGCCCAGGTGACACGCGCCATCGCCATCTGCACCACGATCGAGGAGTTCGACACCGTCCATGCGCTGGCCAGCGCGCACCCGCAGCTGTGGTGCACCGTGGGTGTCCACCCGGACAACGAGGACGTCCACGAGCCGGACGTGGCCGAACTGGTCGCACTGGGCCAGCGTGACAAGGTGGTCGCCGTGGGCGAGTGCGGGCTGGACTACTACCGCCTGGGCGAGCGCACCGTGGCCGACATGGAGTGGCAGCGCGAGCGGCTGCGCGTGCATGTGCGTGCCGCGCGGGCGCTGGGCAAGCCGCTGGTGATCCACACCCGCAGCAGCTCGGCGGACACGCTGGCCGTGCTGCGCGAGGAGGGCGCGGATGCGGTGGGCGGTGTCTTCCACTGCTTCACCGAGACCGCGGAGGTGGCGCGTGGTGCGCTGGCGATGGGTTTCCACATCTCGTTCTCGGGCATCCTGACCTTCAAGAACGCGGTGGAGCTGCGCGAGGTGGCCCGCGAGGTGCCGCTGGAGCGCTGCCTGATCGAGACCGACAGCCCCTATCTGGCGCCCGCGCCGCACCGGGGCAAGCTGAACACGCCCGCCCTGGTGCCGCTGGTGGCCGCAGAGCTGGCGCGGATCAAGGGGCTCGACGTGGAGGAGGTCGCTCGGGTGACGGGCGACAACGCGACGCGGCTGTTCGGGCTGGGTTGATTCAGAATGCCTTGGTGTTGGTCGGGCAGGCGGTGCTGGTCGAGGTGAAGGTGCTGCTGCCGGGTGCCGTGCAGTCCCGGCAGGTGCACCGCGTGTTGCGCGAGTTGAGGCCCGACCAGATGCTGGACGCGATGGTGCCGGACTGGCCTGTGGCGGTCAGCACGTAGTCGACCAGGGTGAAGCCCTGCTGGGCTGGGCCGAGAAGGCCGCGCAAACGTGCGCGAAGCCCGGGCGTGGGCCCGCTCGCGGTCGCTGCAGTCAGTGGTGCGCAGGGCAACGTCACGGCGATCAAGCCGCTGGCGACGGCGGCCAAACCGAAGCCCCCGGTAGGCGTCGTCGCACGGTCTGATGGTTCCTCTCTGCCCCAGAGGATGGTGATTACACCGATGTTCCTATGCCTGGCCGCTCACACTGGAGACGGTCGCGTGCACGTCGATTGCCGCCTGTTGACAGCGCCCGAGAGGGCCTTTTGCAGGGGTGTCACCAGGACATTTGTCACCCCTTCACGCGCCGAAAATCGCTATACATTAGAAGTTGGCTTCATGGAGTAACACATGGTCACAGCCGAACTGCATGGACTGTCCCGGCGCTTCGGCGCAGCCAGATCCGGGGTGTGGTTGACCCTGCCACGGATGCTGGTCATTTCGGTTGCCGGTCTGTCATTCGTGGCGCAGGCGACTGTCCTGAACGCGTTGCCGCACGCCCTTGACCGGGTTGAGGGTCAGGTCGAACGCCCTCAGGCGTCGCCCGAGGCGGTGGCAGCGCAGGTGTACGAAGGGCTGATCGAGTTGGGTGAAGCGGCGATGGCCGAGGGGAATCTGGCGCGGGCGCTACAGGTTTACCAGCGGGCGCTGGGGGTGGTGCAGGCGCGGTTGCTGGTTGCACCGGGGGACTCGGCCTGGTTGCGCGGACTGTCGGTGAGCCACGATCTGGTCGGGGACGTGCAACGTGCGCAAGGTGAGTTGGGCGCAGCGCTAAAGAGCTACCGGGCAGGTCTGGTGATCGCGCAGGCGTTGGCCGGGCGCGATCCGGGCAATGCCGAGTGGCAGCGGGACCTCTCGGTCAGCCTCAACAAGATCGGTGGATTGCAGAGCCTGCAGGGCGATGTGGCCGGGGCGCTGAAGAGCTTGCAGGCAGCGCTGGACATCTGCCGCGTGCTGGCCGAGCACGATCCGGACAATGCCGAATTGCAGACCGAGGCCGCGGCGGCGTTCTGGAATCTGGCCCAGCTGGACAGCCGTGTGCTGCCGAAGTCCGAGCGGCGTGCCCTGCTGGAGCGCGGCTTGCAGGCGCTGGAGGCGTTGCAGCAGCGCGGGCGGCTGGCGCCGGACAAGCGGCATTGGCCGGACGGGTTTCGGCGGGCGATGTGGCTGCTGGAGTGAGGCTGGCGGCGCTCCATGAGCGCGCCGTCGTTGTTCAACGCGTTGGTTGCGCCGGCAGGAGATTGAAGTTCACTTCGGCTTTCTTCACCCCCGCGGCCTGCCCGTTGACGTAACTTTGCGACCGGCATCGGTTCGGGAATGTCGTCTGGCCTCCGGCGGGCGAAGCACCGATCAGGAGCGCCTGATAAGTGGACGGACTGTTCTGGGCCGCCCCCTCTGGACTGGGCTTCAGCATGTCGGCGGAGTGTTGCGCGATCTTTGTGCTGACCTGCTGATTCCAGTGCAGCACATACGAGTCCTTGAAGCCCAGAACGAATGCTGGAAGGTCGCATGTACTCGTCGGCATGGTGACCATGACCAGCGGCTGATACCCAGTCCCGTCCCCGAACAGGCCCGCTCCACGCTCCCAGCTGCCTTCTTGAACGCCGGCGCAGCCAACAAGTGCCGCGACCAGGATCGACCCTGTCCATTTCCGCATGATGTCCCCCGAGGATATTTGTTCAGACCAGTCCGAACCGACTGCCTCGTATTATCTCGCGTCACGCTGGACAGGTAGAGCGTCTCGGCGGCCTGCTCGCTCAGCAAAGATGATGTCGCCATGCAGGACCGCTTTCTCTCCGACATTCTCCAGAACCGCCACAACCGCGCGATCCTTGACCGCTGGAGCGCATTGGCGCTTCCGGACGGCTGGCTGGTTGCGGGCTGCCTGTTCCAGACGGTGTGGAACCTGCAGGCAGGTCGTGACCCGGCCGCAGACATCAAGGATTACGACCTGTTCTATTTCGACGCGACGGACACCAGCGAGGCGGGTGAACGCGACCGGCAGGCGCATGTCGACGCAGTGCTGGGCGACCTGGGTGTGGTCATCGAGGTGGCCAACCAGGCGCGTGTCCACCTCTGGTACGAGTCGTATTTCGGCCAGCTGTACAGGGAGCTGCGCAGCGCGCGGGACGGCATCGACCGGTTTCTGGTGCCGGCCACTTGCGTCGGTGTTCGACCGGGCGAGTGCTACGCCCCCAACGGCCTCGCGCTGCTCTACGACGGGTTGCTGACCATGAACCCGCTGACGCCGCACCGTGATCTGTTCGAACGCAAGGCTGCGTCCTACCGTGCACGCTGGCCATGGCTGCGGATCGAGCCGGAGTTGCCGCCCGCTCGCTGATTCGGTCGCCCTCGGCCCCCGCCGTATCCCCCTTCAGCGGGACAGCGTTTTTCCGAGATCCGCGCTCCACTGCAGGGCATGCCTGCAGACGCCCAGCCCGCCGTGTACCTCCTGGCCAGCCAGCGTCTGGGCACGCTGTACATCGGCGTCACGTCGAACCTCGTGCAGCGCGTCTGGCAGCACCGGGAAGGGCTGGCGGACGGGTTCACTGCGCGGTACGGGGTGAAGCGGCTGGTCTGGTTCGAGCTGCACGAGACGATGCCGGCGGCGATCGCGCGGGAGAAGGCGCTCAAGCACTGGCGGCGGGGGTGGAAGGTGGCGTTGATCGAGGCGGGGAATCCGGGGTGGCGGGATCTGTGGGGGGAGATCAGTGGGGGGTGATACCGCCGGTCATTCCCGCGCCCACCATCCCCCCCGTCATTCCAGCGAACGCGGGAACCCACGCCGCGCACCCACGCCATGTGGGCTCAGCGGGTGGGTCCTCGCGTTCGCGAGGATGACGGTGCTACTTCCCGTCATTCCCGCGAAAGCGGGAACCCACCCCCGAGGCCACCCCGCGGCGCTCGCGGATCCTGACCCTGAGCCGCTCCGCCTCGACCCGATCCAGCCGCTCCTGCAGCGCAAGCGCGCGGGCCTCCAGCCGACTGGCGGCCTGCACCTGGCTGAGGAACTGCGCCTGGCTGCGAGCGCGCTCGTCGGCGAGGGCGCGGTCGAAGTCGGCGCGGGCGTCGCGGGCGAACTGCTCGGCGAGGAGGCGGGCCTGGCGTTCGCGGTCCATGTCGGCGCTGGCGCGGCGCTCGGCGTGGGTGACGCGCTGGGCGGCGTCGGCGAGTTCGGCGGCGTGGCGCTGGCGGGCGTCGGCGAGGGCGTCGGCGCTGGCCTGGGCGTGGAGGCCGAGGGCGTGCAGGCGCTCGGTGAGGCTGGCGTGCTGGGCGGCGTGGGCCAGGCGCTGGGCGTCGAGTTCGCTGGCGAGGGCGTCGAGGCGGGCGCGCTCGGCGGCGAGGGTGTGCTCGGCGTGGGCCTGTGCGGCCA
>NZ_CAWURG010000051.1:0-81639 GCF_963924895.1 uncultured Sphaerotilus sp. | reverse complement strand
TGCTGGCGGTGCTGGATCAGCAGTGTCTAACCAAGCGGGAAGAAATGGTTCTTACAGTTCTATTGGAAACTACTATTCTATTGGGGGTGGTGGTGGAGCAACGTACTCTGAAGTTGATGGTCTTCCCGGTGGTTCCGGTGGTGGTGGCCGCCTGCGCCGCACTCGGCGCCGAAGGTCTGACCCGACCCGCCGGTCCGGTCCTGGAAAGGGTGTGCCCATGAGCAATCAACAACAGTCGGACGACGAACTCGTCAACGCCTTGCTGCCGGCCTTCATCGACGAGGCCAATGCCCAGTGCGACGAGCTGGAGAGTCTGCTCCTGCAGCTCGAAACCACGCCCGATGACCGTGGGCTGCTCGACGCCCTGTTCCGTTGCGCCCACACCATCAAGGGTTCCGGCGGCATGTTCGGGCAGGCGGGGATCGTCCGCTTCACCCACCATGTCGAAACCCTGCTGGACCGTCTGCGCGAAGGCCATCTGGCGCTGACGCCGCGGCTCATCACGCTGCTGCTGCAGAGCAACGACGTGATGCGCGAACTGGTGCGCCTCGCCCGGGATGCGCAGGACGAGTCCCCCGAAGCCGCAGGCGCCCGCGAGAAGCTGGTGGTGCAGCTGAAGCAGGCCACCGCGGGCACTGGCGAGCCGGCCGAGCCCGTCGTGGTGCGCCCGGTGGACGCGGCCAGCACGGCCAGCGCGCCTGTGCCGGCCATCGACGCTGGCGTCTGGCAGGTGGCCGTGCGCTTCGGTGTCGATGCCTTCCGCCATGGCATTGATCCGCTCACCCTGCTGAACTACGTCCGCAACCTGGGGGCGGTGTCCGGGATGTGCTGCGAGGCGCGGACCGTGCCCGGGCTCGACGCCTTCGATCCGGAGAGCTGTTACCTGTCCTTCGCGTTCGGCCTCTGCACGACCGCCACACGCCACGAGATCGAGCGCGCCTTCCAGTTCGCGCGGGAGGACTGCACCCTGTGCATCACCGAGCCGACCCGGCCCGCCGAGACCGGCGAGGCCGCGCAGAAACCGCAGCGCCCGCGCTCGGCCGGCCCGGCGGCCGGGAGCAGCGACGACAGCAGCTTCATCCGCGTCCATGCGGACCGGCTCGACGAGGTCATCAACCTGCTGGGCGAACTGGTCATCGCCGGTGCGGGGGCGTCCATGCTGGCGCGCAACACCGGCCAGCGCAGCCTGGTCGAAGCCAACCAGCAGGTCACCCGGCTGATCGAAGGCATCCGCAACAGCACCCTGAAGCTGCGCATGGTGCCGATCGGGGAGACCTTCGCGCGCTTTCGCCGCGTCGTGCGCGACACCGCGACCGATCTGGGCAAGGACGTGGCGCTGGAAATCATCGGCGGCGAGACCGAGCTGGACAAGGCCATGGTCGACCGCGTGGCCGATCCGCTCATGCACCTGGTGCGCAACGCCATGGACCACGGCCTGGAGACGGCCGAGGAGCGGCTGGCCAGCGGCAAGCCGGCACAGGGCACGCTCACGCTCAACGCCTGCCATGAATCGGGCAGCATCCTGATCCGCATCCTCGACGACGGCCGCGGCATCCAGCGCGACAAGGTGCTGCGGCGCGCCTGGGACCGCCGGCTCGTGGAGCCCGGGGTGGTGCCGCCGGACGAGGCCATCCTGGACCTGATCTTCGCGCCGGGCTTTTCCACCGCCGAGCAGGTCACCAACCTCAGTGGCCGCGGCGTGGGCATGGACGTGGTCCGCAGCAATGTGCAGGCCATGCGCGGCTCGGTCTCGATCCAGAGCGCGCCGGGGCAGGGCACGTGCATCGAGATCCGCCTGCCGCTCACGCTGGCCATCATCGACGGTTTCCTGGTGGGTGTCGGCGCTTCCAAGTTCATCTTCCCGCTCGACGCGGTGGTGGAGGTCATCGCCAGCCGCGCCACCGTGACCACCGTGGACGCCCGCGGCCGCTGCTGCGTGGAACTGCGTGGCCAGGTCCTGCCCGTGGTCGATCTGCGCACCCTGTACGCGCTGGATTCTCCCCAGCCCGAGCGCAGCAGCGTGGTGGTGGTGCGCGCGGGCACACGCCGCTACGGCGTGCTGGTGGACGCCCTCCTGGGTCAGCACCAGACCGTGATCAAACCCCTGGGCCTGATGCTGCGCAGCCTGCGCGGCGTGTCCGGCTCTTCCATCCTGGGCACCGGCGAGGTCGCACTGATCTTCGACGTGGGCTCGCTGGGTCAGCTCGCCGCCACCTCGCGTGTCGGGCCTGGCCCAAGTCCCCTGGCTTGACGGCACTGCGCCGCTGATGACCACCTCTGATCTGTAGGAACGGAACCACCCATGACCCAGCACCATCCTTCCTGGCTCGCCCGCACCCTGGCGGGTGACGACCTGAACCGCTTGCAGGCGCAAGTGGAGGAGCACGCCCGTGCCCGCGCCGAGGCCGAACAGGCCCTGTCCGAACTGCAGGGGCGCCTGGCCGCCGTGGAGTCGGAGCTGAAGGTGCGCACCGACATCATGGATGTCACCAGCATCGTCTCCGAGGCCGACAAGAAGGGCGACATCCTGAGCATCAACGAGAAGTTCATCGAGGCGTCGAAGTACAGCCGCAAGGAACTGATCGGCCAGCCGCACAACACGACGCGGCACCCGGACATGTCCAAGGACACCTTCAAGAAGCTGTGGCAGACCATCGGGCGCGGCGAGACCTTCCGCGGTGTGCTCAAGAACCGCGCGAAGGACGGCTCGCCCTACTACGTCGACACGGTCATCGCCCCGGTGCTCGATGCGCAAGGCAAGACCCTCAAGTACCTGGGCGTGCGCTACGACATCACCGAAGCAGAGATCGTCCGGCAGAACTACCTGGGCACGCTGGCGGCGATCGATGCCGTGTCGGCCTACATCGAGTTTGATGCCCAGGGCCATGTGCTGTCGGCCAACCAGAACTTCCTCACGCTGATGGGCTACCGCCTCGAGGAGACCGTGGGCAAGCACCACCGCATGTTCATGGACCCGGCGCAGGCCGCCCAGCCCGCCTACGCCGACTTCTGGCGCGACCTCGGCCAGGGTCGTGCGCAGAACGATGTGTTCATGCGCGTGACCAAGAGCGGCCAGCCGGTGTGGATCCGCGGCATCTACGCACCGATCCGCGACGAGATGGGCCGGGTGACCAAGGTGGTCAAGATCGCCTCCGACGTGACGGCGGAAGTGCACACCACCCGGATGCTCAGCCAGTCGGTGGAGCAGGCCCAGGTGGTGGTGGCGGCCGCCATGCGCGGTGATCTGTCGCAGCGCATTCCGATCGACGGCAAGAACGGTCCGGTGAAGTCCCTGTGCGAAGGCGTGAATGCCCTGGTCGAAACCACCTCGGTGATCTTCGACGACATCGGGCGGGTGCTGGGCGCCCTGTCCGGCGGTGATCTGACGCAGCGCATCGACGGCCGCTACGAAGGCATCTTCGGTGACCTGAAGAACGACGCCAACCTGGCCAGCGAGAAGCTCGCCGCCATCATCGAGGATGTGGGCCGCGTGTTCTCCGGCATGGCGGTGGGCGATCTCACCCAGCGCATCACGCGCGAGGCCGAAGGCGTCTTCGACCAGGTCAAGCAGGACGCCAACAGCAGCGCCGACAAGCTCGCCACGGTGATCGAGGAGGTGCGGGCTGCGGCCAATGCCCTCACCGGGGCTGCCGGACAGGTGAGTTCCACGGCGCAGTCGCTGTCGCAATCGGCGAGCGAGCAGGCCAGTTCGGTCACGCAGACCACCGGCTCCATTGATGTGATGTCCGTCTCCATCACCCAGAACAGCGAAAACGCCAAGGTGACCGACGTGATGGCCACCAAGGCCAGCAAGGAAGCCAGCGAAGGCGGCTCGGCCGTGACGCAGACGGTGACGGCCATGAAGCAGATCGCCCAGAAGATCAGCATCATCGACGACATCGCCTACCAGACCAACCTGCTGGCGCTGAACGCCGCCATCGAGGCCGCCCGGGCCGGCGAGCACGGCAAGGGCTTTGCCGTGGTGGCCGACGAGGTGCGCAAGCTGGCCGAACGCAGCCAGGAAGCCGCCAAGGAGATCGGCGATCTGGCCGGCGACAGCGTCTCCACCGCCGAACGCGCCGGCAAGCTGCTCGACGAGATCGTGCCGTCCATCAAGACCACTTCCGCGCTGGTGCAGGAGATCGCTGCGGCGTCGCAGGAGCAGAGCCGCTCGGTCAACCAGATCGGGGGCGCGATGGGGCAGCTGAGCAAGGCCACGCAGATGAACGCCTCGGCGTCAGAGGAACTGGCCGCCACGTCCGAAGAACTGTCTGGCCAGGCCGAGCAGCTGCTGCAGTCGGTGGCCTTCTTCAGTCTGGGTGACGCGCAGACGCCGGCACCGCGCAGCAGGGGGGACGCGCCGGCGTCGTTCGAGCGCCGTGCCCCGAATTCGCCGATGCGCTCCGCTGCCCGTGCGCCCCGAGTGTCCGCCCCGCCGGCCCCGGCGCAGGCCACCGGCACACGCGGCAACTTCCGCCCTTACTGATCCCGGGAGTCGCACATGATCAAACAAGCAACCGGCAGCGGCACCCCGGCCGTCGCCGCCGCACCAGCCCAGTACCTGACCTTCTGGCTCGGCGAGGAAGTGCTGGGCATGGACATCCGGACCGTGCGTGAAATCATCCAGTGCGGGCCGATGGCCACGCTGCCGCTGATGCCGCAGTTCCTGCGCGGGGTGATCAACCTGCGCGGCGCCGTGGTGCCGGTGATCGACCTCAATGCACGCTTCGGACGGCCCGTCACCAAGGTGGGCAAGAAGAGCTGCATCGTCATCTTCGACGCCATGCGGGGCGGGGAGCGCGCCGAACTCGGCCTGCTGGTGGACGCGGTGAGCGAGGTGATCAAGATTGGCGCCGATCACATCGAGGCACCACCCGATTTCGGCACCACGGTGCGCCGCGATTTCATCCGCGGCATCGGCAAGGTGGGGCAGCGCTTCGTGATCCTGCTGGACCCTGACCGTGCACTGGATGTGCAGGAAATGGCCGATCTGTGTGAATCGGCCCAGCAGACGCTGGCGACAGCGACCGTTCGCTGAATCCCCAAGAGCGCCTGATGCAAACGTTGAGCGACGCCACTTACCGCAAGATCGCGGCCCTGATGCACGACGCCATCGGACTGTCGTTCGGCGACGGCAAGAAGGCACTCGTGCTGTCCCGCCTGTCGCAGCGGGTGCAGCGCCTGGGTCTGGGGTCCTTCGAGGCCTATCTCGGCCTGATCACCAGCGAGCAGGACGGCGGTGAATTCCAGATGGCGGTCGACCTGCTCACCACCAACGAGACCTATTTCTTCCGCGAGCCCAGGCACTTCGAATTGCTGGAGCAGGAGTTGATCGAGCAGCAGCCCGCGTCCCTGCAGGTGTGGAGTGCCGCGTCGTCCTTCGGCGACGAGGCCTACAGCATCGCCATGCTCCTGTCGGACCTGCAGCAGCAGGGCCGCATCGGCAGCGACTGGTCGATCCTGGGCACCGACATCAGCGACCGCGTGCTGCGCAGCGCCGTCCAGGCGGTCTACCCGCGGGAGCGGCTGCGCTTCGTGTCGCCGCAGCGCCTGAAACGCCATTGCCTGCGTGGCGAGGCGGAATCGGAGGGGCTGGTGCAGATGCGGGACAGCCTCACCCAGCGGGTGTCCTTCGGGCAGTTGAACCTGTGCCTGCCGATCGAAGCCCTGGGGCCCTTCGACGTGGTCTTCCTGCGCAATGTGCTGATCTACTTCGACGCCGACACCAAGCGCGCGGTGGTGGACCGGGTACTGAGCCAGTTGCGTGTGGGCGGCCTCTTCTTCATCGGTACCGCGGAGGGCCGCGCGCCTTGCGATACCCCCTTGCAGGCGCTGGCACCGGGCGTGTTCCGCAAGCTGGCAGGAGGCGAGCGGTGACCGCGCAGCACGTGCGGCGAGTGGTCACCCTGCACCCCGGTGACGTGGCACTCGGGCTGCGGGGCGACCGGCTGGAAACCTTGCTGGGCTCGTGCGTGGCGATCGTGCTGACGGACCCGCGCCGCACGGTGGGGACCATGTGCCACATCGTGACCTCGCGGCCGGCCACGACGATGCGGACAGCCTCTGGCGCGCAGGCCGATGTGGCCTTGCAGACCATGGAGCGGCTCCTGCAATCCCGCGGCTTTGTCGCTGCCCGGTGCGAGGCCTATGTCTTTGGCGGCGGGAACATGTTTCCCGGCCTCGTGTCCGGTCCGAGCGTCGGCGATGCCAATGTGCAATGGGCCGAGCGCGCGCTGGCGGAACTGGGCACGCGGGTGCTGTCGGTGGACGTCGGGGGCCATGTCTACCGGCGCCTGCGCTGGACCGTGGGTCCGCAGGCGCCGCAGGTCGAGGCCGTGCCACTGTGAGTGGCCAGACCCGCCGGTCGCCAGGCGGGTCTGTCAAAGCACAACGGCTTGGCGCTGCGGGTGACTGCCTCGGGGTCGAAGGCGTTCATCTTCCAGACCGAGTACGCCGGGAAGACGCTGCGCCTGACCATCGGCGCCCCGGAGTCGTGGAGCATCCCCGAGGCCCGCACCGAGGCCCGCCGGCTACAGATGCTGGTGGACAAGGGCGCCGACCCCCGCGCCGAGAAGGCCGCCACCATCGCCCAGGCGCAAGCTGACCGCGAGGCCGCCGCCGTGGTGCGCGCCCGTGATTCCGTGACAGTGGGCGAGGCATGGGCGGTCTACCTCGAAGCGCGCCGCCCGAAGTGGTCCCCCCGGTCCTACCTGAACCACACCCGCATGGCCGCGCCCGGTGGCGAGCAGCGCCAGCGAGGGGCAGGGAAGACCGTAGCCGCCCCGCTGGCCGTGCTGCTGCCACTGCGTCTGTCCGAACTGAACGCCGACGTGCTGGCCGCGTGGCTGGACCGCGAAGCCGCCGAGCGTCCCACCGCTGCATCGTCCGCCTTCCGGCTGGTGCGTGGCTTCATCCGCTGGGCGGGTGAGCATCCCGAGTTCCGCGCCCTGATTGCCCCGGACGCCTACCGCTCGAAGGCGGTCAGCGAAGCCGTGCCGCCGTCGAAGGCGAAGGAGGGCGATTGTCTGCAGCGCGAACAGTTGCCCCTGTGGTTCGACGCGGTGCGCAAGCTGGCGAACCCGGTTCACGCCGCCTACCTTCAGACCGCGCTGCTGACCGGCGCCCGCCGCGAAGAGATTGCCGGGATGCGCTGGGAGGATGTCGATTTCCGCTGGGGAAGCATTGCCATTGCCGACAAGGTGGAGGGCGCCCGCGTCATCCCGCTGACGCCCTACGTGTCGCGCCTGCTGGCCGCGCTGCCCAGGCGGAACGAATGGGTGTTCAGCAGCCCGACCGCCGCCGACGGCCGGCTGAAGGAGCCGCGCACGGGGCATGAACGCGCCCTGGCCGCCGCGGGCCTGCCGCACCTGTCGATTCATGGCCTGCGCCGTTCGTTCGGGACGCTGTGCGAGTGGGTCGAGATGCCGGCCGGTGTCGTGGTCAAGGGCACAAGCCCAGCGCCACGGCAGAGAAGCACTACCGCCGCCGCCCGCTGGACCTGCTGCGCATGTGGCACACCCGCGCCGAGACGTGGATGCTGGAACAGGCCGGCATCGAGCAACCCAGCGCCAGCGAGGAACCGGGCGCGTTGCGTGTGGTGCATTCCCGTTGATGCGTGTTGATGTGCGTAACGCCACGGACTACAATCAACCATGATTCAGAACTTCCGACACAAGGGGCTGAAGCTGTTCTTCGAGACGGGGAGCACTGCCGGGATTCGAGCCGAGCACGCCGCGAAGCTGGGGGCCATGCTGCGCCGCCTGAACGTGGTGACTGACGCGCAGGCCATGAACCTTCCCGGCTGGAAGTTGCACCCGTTGAAGGGTTCACGGTCGGGCCACTGGTCCGTGTGGGTGTCGGGGAACTGGCGCCTGACGTTCACTTTCGTAGGCGTGAACGCCGAACTGGTTGATTACCAGGACTACCACTGACGTAAAGGAGCCTCACATGGCACGCATGTTCAACCCCCCGCACCCTGGCCTGACGCTGCGCGATGATGTGTTGCCCGCGCTGGGGCTGAACGTCACCCAGGCTGCGCAACAGCTCGGCGTGAACCGCGTCACCCTGTCTCGGGTGCTGAACGGTCACGCGGCGATTTCGCCCGAGATGGCGTTTCGCATTGAGGCATGGCTGGGCAAGGAGCGAGGCGGAGACGCCCGGGTGTGGCTGGCGGAACAGCTCGCCTATGACACTTGGCAGGCCGAGCAGCGCCTGAAGGTCACGCCGCTGAACGTGCAGCGGGCACCGGCTGAACTGGCCGCCTGAGCGCCATGTCCACCAGCCCGACCATGAGGCGCCTGCACCGCGCCCTGTCGCGTGGTGATGCTGCCGGCACCGTGGCTGCCACGGTCGAGTTGGCGCACGAGCATGGCGTCCCGGTGACCCTGACGCCCGACGGCGACCTGCTGGCGCGGGATTTCTCACGCATCCTCAAGGCTGCCGGGCAGCGTATGAGCGTCGAGGTCGCGCCCTATCCAGCCGCCATCGAGCCCGGCACCGAAACGACCGCATGGGGTGTCGTGGTGCCCGACCTCCCGGGCTGCTTCTCTGCGGGCGACACGCTGGCGGATGCGCTTGACCAGGCTGCCGAGGCCGTGAGCGCGTGGTGCCATGCCGCACGCCTGGGTGGGCGCCCGGTGCCTTTGCCTTCGACCGTCGAAGCCTTGCGCGCTGCGCATCCCGAGTTCCACGGCTGGCGCTGGGAACTGGTGTCCGCCGCCTGATTTCCCGCCACGGATCAGGCCTGCGTCGAAATTTATCACTTGGACTGCTTTGTACTGTCCCGGCGGACGGCTTTGTTGCACAACCCAGCCGAGGCCGAGTTTCCCCTGACCCCAGACGGAGTTACGCCATAGGCCCCGTCACCGGGGTGCCCAGGTGGGTGAAGCGATTCAGCACCGCAGCCCGCACCTGCAACTCCACCACCTGACGCTCGAAGGTGCGCGCCATCGCCCGCTCACCCAGCAGCTTGAAGCACCGCATCTTCGTCTCCACCAGCGAGCGCCGGTGGTAGCCGCTCCACTGCTTCCAGATCGCCCGGCCCAGCCGGTTTGTCGCTCGCAGCGTCTCGTTGCGTGCCGCCGCTCCCGGTCGCTTGGCCTTCCACGGCTGGGCGTTCTTGCGCGTCGGAATCACCGCCTCGGCCCCTCGCCCGGCAATGGCCTCGTGGCAGCCCTGCGTGTCATACGCACCGCCCCCGCCGACCGACAGCACCACCTCCTCGGCCGGAATCTGTCCCAGCAGCTCCGGCAGCATCGGCGCGTCCCCCACGCCGTTGTCCGTCACCTCGATCGCCCGGATCTCCAGCGTTTCGGCGTCGATCCCCAGGTGGACCTTGCGCCACTGCCGCCGATATTCCGCCCCGTGCTTCTTGGTCTTCCATTCGCCCTCGCCCAGCATCTTGATCCCGGTCGAGTCCACCAGCAGGTGTAGTCCGCCTCGGCTCGGCCGGGCCGTGATCTCCACCGTCAGACGCTTCTCGCGCCGGCTCATCGTGCTGTAGTCCGGTGCCTGCCAGTCCAGCCCCGACAGCTCCAGCACGCTCTGCACGAACCCCTGCGTCTGGCGCAGCGCCAGTCCGAACAGCACCTTCATCGTCAGGCAGCACTGCACCGCCGCGTCGCTGTACGTCGCCGGCCGCCCCGGCTTGCCGCTGACCGGCGCGGCCTGCCACGCCATGTCCCGGTCCAGCCACATCGTCAGCGATCCCCTGGCTCTCAGCGCCTTCGTGTAGGGCGACCAGTTCTTCGTCGTGTACTTCTTCTTGGCCGGCTTGCTCATCCCGTCAGCCTACTTCACCGCTCGGCCATCGGCTGTCAGGGTGGGTTGTGCAACAAAGCCCTTTCCACTCTTTACGCGCCTGACGTTGAGGCGCGTGGACGCAAATCGTCCGGCTACTCGTCGCGTGGTTCGTCGTCTGGGGGTGGCTCGTCGTCCGACAGTGGCTCCTGTACTTGCTCCAGTGGATCAACATGCACAGGTCCGCGCGGCGGGACGTACTGCTATACATCCGGAGGCCGGAAGCGCTATATCTGATGGCGCTCAATGGTCCGGGCCGGCACTGGTGACGTGGTGGAAGTGCCACGCCGACCGGCTACGGGTGCACCGTGGCTACGATGTGGCTACGGAAGACCCACAAAGCACAACGGGTCAGCACCTTGTGAGTGCTAACCCGTTGATTTCATTGGTGCCGGAGAAAGGAGTCGAACCCTCGACCTTCTCATTACGAATGAGCACAAGTACGTATTTCGGGGTGTTGTTGCGTGTTGATGTGAGAGGCTGATTCCTTGTGAATCAAGCACTTACGCTGCCTACGGTGTTGATGCGTGTTCATCTGTATAGCTAGAATGGTCTTACACCAGCCCTTACACGGACTGGACCACGCAAGACGAGAAGCACCAGATGGCAAGAATCAAGCTCACCGCCGGCCGAGTCGCCGCGTTCACATCCCAGGGGAAGGGGCAGGCGTTCCTATGGGATGACGCCGCGCCCGGTCTGGCGCTGCGGGCGACTGCATCGGGGTCGAAGGCGCTCATCTTCCAGACCGAATACGCCGGGAAGACCCTGCGCCTGACCATCGGCGCCCCGGAGTCGTGGAGCATCCCCGAGGCCCGCACCGAGGCCCGCCGGCTACAGATGCTGGTGGACAAGGGCGCCGACCCCCGTGCAGAGAAGGCCGCCACCATCGCCCAGGCGCAAGCCGACCGCGAAGCCGCTGCCGTGGTGCGCGCCCGCGATTCCGTGACGGTGGGCGAGGCGTGGGCGGTCTACCTCGAAGCGCGCCGCTCGAAGTGGTCCCCCCGGTCCTACCTGAATCACACCCGCATGGCCGCGCCCGGTGGCGAGCAGCGCCAGCGAGGGGCAGGGAAGACCGTAGCCGCCCCGCTGGCCGCGCTGCTGCCCCTGCGCCTGTCCGAGCTGAATGCCGACGTGCTGGCCGCGTGGCTTGACCGCGAAGCCGCCGAACGTCCCACCGCTGCATCGTCTGCCTTCCGGCTGGTGCGTGGCTTCATCCGCTGGGCTGGCGAGCGTCCCGAGTACCGCGACCTCATCGCCCCGGACGCCTACCGCTCGAAGGCGGTCAGCGAAGCCGTGCCGCCGTCGAAGGCGAGGGAAGGGGATTGCCTGCAACGTGAACAGCTCCCCCTGTGGTTCGATGCCGTGCGCAAGCTGGCGAACCCGGTTCACGCCGCCTACCTGCAAGCCGCCATCCTGACCGGCGCCCGCCGCGAAGAGCTGGCCGGGATGCGCTGGGAGGACGTTGATTTCCGCTGGTGCTCCCTGAGCATCGCCGACAAGGTGGAGGGCGCCCGCGTCATCCCGCTGACGCCCTACGTGTCGCGCCTGCTGGCCGCGCTGCCCAGGCGGAACGAATGGGTGTTCAGCAGTCCGACCGCCGCCGATGGCCGGCTGAAGGAACCACGCACGGGGCATGAGCGCGCCCTGGCCGCTGCTGGCCTGCCGCACCTGTCGATTCATGGCCTGCGCCGCAGTTTCGGGACGCTGTGCGAGTGGGTCGAGATGCCTGCCGGTGTCGTGGCGCAGATCCAAGGGCACAAGCCGAGCGCCACGGCAGAGAAGCACTACCGCCGCCGACCGCTGGACCTGCTGCGCATGTGGCACACCCGCGCCGAGGCGTGGATGCTCGAACAGGCCGGCATCGAACAACCCAGCGCCAGCGAAGAACCCGCCCGCCTGCGCGCTGTCTGAGTTTCCGCCACGGCTAGGCCCGCGAACCGAAGAGCGGGCTTCCTCACCCGCCTGCCGTGGCACCCCTTCACCGAGGCTGCGCAGAGGTGCGCACGACATGAACGACCACGAAACCACCGATGCGGCGTATCAGCGACTGCTTGACATCGCCAGAGCGCGACTGAAGAACCATCCCGACCTTCTGCGCAGTTTCGAGCATGAGCACGCGATGCACCGCGTTTGCGGCTTCGGAACGCTGTGGGCTGCGACGGAAAGCCCGTCGATGCTGGCCCCAGACGCTCGGCTGTGCCGCATCGTTGACGAGTGGGCGCAAGCCTGGAGGCAACCGTTGGCAGCGGGCAGGCCGATACGCGTGCAACCGCTCGATGCCCGTCCCGAGCAGACCGCCTGCCCCGCACCCAGCGCCAGCGCGCCACCGACCGCCGACACACCAGCGCCAGCACCAAGCGCCAGCGCGCCCGCTGTGGCCCTTCCTGAGCCCGTGGCGGCCCCTGCTGAAGCGGCGCAGGTGCTGGAGGCTGCCCGCCCGCCGACCGTGCAACAGGCGATTGCCCCATACCTCGCAAAGCTCATGCAAGAGCGCCGCGACCACACCGCCGACACCCTGTATCAGCGGATGAGGCGAGACGCTGGGGGCGACGATTCCCCGTTCTCCCGGTTGACTCAAGGCGGTGAGCTGTTTTGCGTAGAGTCGGGCAAGTCCTGCGGCATCGCGACGGTTCGCGCTGCATTGACCGCCTACCGAAAGCGACGGAGTTCTACGGTAGAGGCGCCGTCGAATCCATAGAACCGGTAGAGCAACAAATACGCATCGTCAACACAGAAAGACGACGATGCAAACCGAAGCACTCATTAATAAGCGACTTGGACGCAAGCCCCGCGACAAGTCGGCACCCCGGACCTTCACGCCGCTGGCGCTGGAAACCCGGACCCACATCACGACCGCTGAGGCCGCGCACCACCTGAACCTGTCCGAGCAGACCCTGCGCACTTGGGCCTGTTTCGAGACCGGTGCAATCCGCCCGCACCGCATCCCCGGTGTCAACGCGCTGCAATGGCCCGTTGTCGAGATCCGCCGCGCGCTGGGTCTGGAGGTGGTGCAATGAAAAACGCCCACCCCGTCCCGAAGGACAAGGCAGGCGCACCCGGCAAGGGCGCCGCAATTCTCGCAGAAGAACAGGCCGACCTGTTCGGCGCAGCACCAGAGGCACCGCGCACCCTGCCGGCGCCCGGCACCCAGGCCCGCCGCGTGCTGGCGCTGCTGGCGACTGGCGAGACGCCGGACCATGCCGACTGGTACGCGCTGTCCGGTTCGTGGCGACTGGCCGCCCACGTTGACGACCTGCGCAAGCTCCACGGCTGGCCGGTGCAGACCCGCGACGTGCTGGCCGCCACCGAAGCCCACCCCGGCCGCACCATCGCTCGGTACTGGCTGCCCGCTGACGATGTGATGCGTGCCCGCGTGGCCCTGCGCGCTGGGGGTGCCTCGTGAGCCGCTACGCCCTCAACATCCTGCAGCGGCTGGCCGTTGCCGTCATCGCCGCCCTGCCGGTGGTTCTCCCCGCCTGCACGGTCATCGGGAGCGGAACGTGAACCCCGCCGTCCTGTACCTCACCAAGACCGGCCGCCCGGTGAAGATCCGCCGCGAGTCGCAGACGCTGCCCGGTCATGTCATCGTGACCGAGAGCCGCGCCGACACCGTGGTGACGCAGTGCCTTCCGCTGGCAGAGCTGGTGCCGCTCACGCTCGCCGAGCTGCAGCACCGAGCCGCGCCGCGCGGCTGGGCAGTGGCGCAGACCGCAACCGGCTACAGCGCGATGCGCTGGGGCATGGTGCGCGAGCTGCCCGACCTGTGCGCCGCTGCGCTGTTCCTGGCTGCTGCGGGGGTGCGCTGATGACCGCGCGCCGCGACTACACCGCCGCCGACGCCATCGACGCGCTGCAGCACTGCAACCCCGGCGCCGACCGCCGCCAGTGGGTGCGCACCATGGCCGCCGCGAAGGATGCGGGCCTGTCGTTCGATGATGTGCTGACCTGGAGCGCCACCGCTGCGAACTTCAAGGGAGAACGCGACGTTGCCGCCGCATGGCGCAGCATCAAGCCGGACGGCATCAAGGCCGGCACGCTCTACCACGAGGCCCGCGCCGCCGGCTGGAAGCCGCGCCAAGCCGGTGACGAGCCGCGCCCGGTGCATCGGACGCCAGCGCCAGCGAAGCGCGCCGTAGCACCTGCACGGCCGCCGCGCTGGTCCGCCGCTGATGTGTGGGCGTCCGGCGAGCCGGCGACCGCCGCGCACCCCTACGTCCTCCGCAAGGCCGGCGACCCCGAGGGCCTGCGCATCTGCACCCAGCCCGTGCGCATCGGTGGTGTCGACATGGCCGGCGCTCTGTTGGTGCCAGTGCACGCGCTGGCCGGTGAGCTGGTGAGCCTGCAGTGCATCCCCGCCGATGGCCCGAAGATGAACCTTCCCGGTCATCCAATGGCGGGCGTTCACATCGTCGGCGACCTGGACGCAGACGGCACCGCCTACCTGTGCGAGGGCATCGGGCAGGCTTGGGCCTGCTGGCAGGCGACCGGCTGCGCCGCCGTGGTGGCGTTCGGCTGGGGCCGAGTGCGCGCAGTGGCTGGTGAGCTGCTGGCGCTGCATCCCGGTCTGTCCATGGTGCTGGTGCCCGACGCTGGCAAGGAAGCCGACGCCCAGGCCATCGCCGAGGATGTGGGATGCCAGTGGGTGCAGATGCCCGCCGACGCCCCCGCGAACTTCGACGCCAACGACTACGCCGCCGAGCATGGCGCCGACATGCTGGCCGAACTGCTGGAAGCTGCGCAGGCGCCCGCCACGGCAGACCACGAGGCCGAGGATGGTGCAGAGGACGACGCCCAGGCGCCGCGCTTTCGCATCCTGCACCCCGCCGACCTGCGCGAGCTTCCGCCGCTGCGCTGGCGCGTCAAGGGCGTGCTGCCTGCTGTGGGGCTGGCCGCCATCTTCGGGCCGAGTGCTTCGGGGAAGTCCTTCCTGGCGTTCGACCTGGCCGCCGCCATCGCCGAGGGCCGCGAGTGGTTCGGCTACCGCGTCAAGGCCGCCCCGGTGCTGTATCTGCCGCTCGAAGGCGAGGCAGGCTTTCGACTGCGCGCCGATGCATGGGAGGCCGAACACGGCCGCGCGCTGGCCGATGGCGTGCTGCTGACGATGGACCCGTTCAAGCTCACCGCCGCCGCCGACGTGCTGGCGCTGGCCGCCGCCGCCGAGCCCATCGGAGCCGAGCCGGTCATCATCGTGGACACCCTGAACCGCGCCGCACCAGAGGCAGACGAGAACAGCAGCGCCGACATGGGCCGCATCATCGAAGGTGCGAAGAACCTGCAGCGCCTCACGGGTGGGCTGGTCATCCTGGTGCACCACACGGGCAAGGATTCCAGCCGAGGGCTTCGGGGTCACTCTTCCCTGTTCGCCGCTCTGGACGGGACCATTGAAGTGACCCGCGACGACGACCGCCGACAGTGGCGCGTGTCCAAGTCGAAGGACGGCGAGGACGGGGGCGGCCATGCCTTCAAGCTGCATGTGCATGAGCTGGGCGAGGACGACGACGGCGACCCGCTCACGAGCTGCGCCATCCGCCCGGACACCAGCGCCAGCGAGGAACGCCGGCCGCAACCGCCACGCGGGCCGAATCAGCGTGTCGTCTACGACGCGTTGCTCCCGCTGTTCAGGGCTGGGACCCACCACGGCAGAGCCGGTGCACCACCACTGCGGGCCTGCATCGAACTGGAGGCCGGTGTCACTGCTGGCGCTGGGGTCCTGACCTGCGAGGAAAGCCGACGCCGAGAGCGTGCACGCGAAGCCCTCACGAAGCTGATTGCTGGCCGGCACCTGTGCCACCGAGACGACTGGCTATGGCTTCCCTGACCCCTGCATTTGGCCCCGCGCGCCCCTGCAGTTCCCGCCCCCTATAGGGGGCGCGGGAATCGCAGGTTGTTTTGGCGCAACCCGCGAACCCCGCGCGGGGAACTGCGGGAATTGCGGGTTGTTTTTTTACATCAATCGTTGCCAGAAGGCGACAAGAGAAATCCCCCCTTTGATCCCCCCTGGAGCTGACCCCGACATGAAACCGAACCTGACCATCATCCCCGCCCACCCCGGCACGCGCATCCTTCTGGCCGATGCCGACGCCCGCGACTTCTGCGAGGTGCCCGTCATCGCCTGGAGCATCACACCGCCCCGTGACGGGCACGCCGCCAGCGTCCAGCCCGTCACCCTGGCCGGCGATGCCGTCGAGCTTGACGCGCATGCATGGGCGGTCCAACACCCTCACGGTGCTGTCGAGATCCCCAGCTGCTGCGGCTACCAAAGCGCGGCCGCATGGCTGGCAGACCTGCGGGAGCAGGCCTATGTCTGAGCTGCTGCAAGACCTTCGCGCCGCGCTGCTGGCCGGCCTGACCGAGTGGCACCGCTGCCGGTGGCTGCGCCGACACGGCAACCCCGACCGCTGCCCCTTCTGAGCAGCACCCGCACCAACACACCACCACGGCCGCGCCTCGGGCCTTTTCTGGGGCAGGAGAACTACACCATGTCTTTCGTTGTCGCTGACACCAGCACCACCCATCGCCCCGTTTCCGCAGGCGTCTACGCCGCGCGCTGCTACAGATTGCTCGACCTCGGCGTCCAGCAACAAGAATTCGAGGGCGAGCTGAAGCTTGTGCCCAAGCTGCGCGTCGAGTTCGAGTTGCACGGCGAGGACGACGACGGCCAGCCCCTCACCCGCGACGACGGCCAGCCCATGACCATCGGCATGGAGCTGACCGCATCCCTCGGCAAGAAGGCGAAGTTGCGCGCGCACCTGGAGAGCTGGCGCGGTCGCCCGTTCACGCCCGAAGAGCTGAAGGGGTTCGACGTTTCCAAGCTGGTCGGCGCCTATGGCCTGGTCAACGTCACGCACCGCACCAGTAGTGCCGGCAAGACCTACGCCAGCGTTTCCAGCCTCAGCCCGCTGCCTGCTGCGATGCGCGCCACGAAGCCGGCGCCGATCCTGCCGAACTGCATCCTTGACCTGGACGACTTCGATAGCGCGGTGTTCGAGGCCCTGCCCGCGTGGCTTCAGGCGCAGATCGACGAGAGCGTGGAGCGCCGCCGCCTGCTGCAAGGCCCTGCACCCACCCCGGCCCCGGCACCCACCCAGGCGCCGACGCGCAACAGCTACGCCGACGCCAAGGCCGGCCGCGCTGTTCCTGGCGCTGCGCAGTCACCTGCGACGACCCCGGCCGCCCCGCCTGCGCAGGCGCCTGCACGGGCCGCCGCATCGAGCGGCACCGCGTTCGATGACCTTGACGACGACATCCCCTTCTGACCCGAGCCCGAGCACCACGAGTTCAACAACGCCGGCCGCCGTGCCGGCACATCCTCACCACGAGCACCACACAATGAGCAACACCCCGACCCTCTACACGCTGGCGACCGAGTACCGCGAAGCCGCCGACACGCTGGCAGACCTGGACCTTGACGCGCAGACCATCGCCGACACGCTCGAAGGCATGGCCGGCGACCTGGAAGCCAAAGCCGTGAACATCGCATCCCTGGTGCGCAACATGGAAGCGACCAGCGCCAGCATCAAGGAAGCCGAGCGCCAGATGAAGGCACGCCGCGAGGCACTGGACCGCCGCACCGAGCACCTGCGGGCCTTCCTGCTGGGTGCCATGCAGTACGCCGGAATCAAGCGCGTCACCTGCCCGTGGTTCACGCTGGCCGTGCGCGCCACGCCGGCCGCCGTCGAAGTCGAAGACGCCGCGCAGATCCCCGCCGACCTCATGCGCCAGCCCGAGCCGCCGCCGGCCGCGCCCGACAAGGTGGCGATTCGCGAGGCCCTGAAGGCTGGTCGCGCTGTTCCTGGTGCCCGTCTGGTGACTGGCGAGCGTCTGCACATCGGGGTCTGACATGGGTGCATCTGGAAACGTGAAGGGCAAGAGTGGTGAGCGCGAAGTCGCCGCGCTGCTGCGGGAGCTGATTGGCCTGGACGTGCGCCGCCGTGTCTCGCAGTACAGCCAAGACAGCGACCTAGTGGGCGTGCCGGGCTGGTCGGTCGAGGTGAAGCGCCACGCCCAGGTAGACCGGGCAGACCTGCGCAACTTCTGGGCTCAGGCTGTCCGTCAGGCCCGCGGTGCAGAGCTGCCCGTTCTGTTCGTGCGCCGTGACCGCGACTCGTGGCGCGCGGTGTGGCCGCTGGCCGCCGTGCTGGGCGTGCCGGTGGGCGACTGGCTGGACTACAGCCTGACATGCGAGAGCACACCCGAGGCATGGGCCGCAGTCTTCAGGGAGGTGGACGCCGCCCGCGTGCTGACCCCCGCTGGGGAATCGCGGGTCCTTTGCGGGGGTACCCCTGCGGGTAATTCGGCCCCCACTCTTTCTCTGTTCTGCGGCCAGTCATAGGGGGGTTGTAGCTTTAACGCCACACCAGAGCCGGGCACGACCTGACCGGCACCGCTCAAGGCCCGCCACCGCGCGGGCTTTGCCACGTCTGCGCGATGTCCTGAAACCCAAGGCGATTGCTGGCGCTGCCGGACGACGCGGTGCTGGCCGGCGGCGTGCTCGGCGAAGTCGCGTTTCGAGCGCGACTTACCCGCAAGGGTTCGATGCACTGCCAGCGGAGTTCTGGTAGCTCAATCTTGAGCCGCCAAATTGCACCCGCCTGACCACCTGGAGCCCGTGCGCTGGATGGCTCGGGCTGGCGCTGGGTGCCGTGGTGGATGCGCCACGCTGGCCGGGCATCGCTGGAAAGGTCTTACACCAGCACTTACACGGGCCGCCCAAAGCACAACGGGCTAGCACCTTGTGAGCGCTAACCCGTTGATTTCATTGGTGCCGGAGAGAGGAGTCGAACCCCCGACCTTCTCATTACGAATGAGCTGCTCTACCAACTGAGCTACACCGGCGAAAGAACGATATTGTAGCAGCGTTCTTTTATTCTTGGGAAGGGGTCTGGGCCGTTTCCAGGTGGTATTCCGTCACGCGCTGGACTTCGTTCTTCGAGCCCAGGATCACGCTGACACGCTCATGCAGCTTGGTCGGGCCCAGATCCATGATGCGCTGGTGGCCGTTGGTGGCCATGCCGCCGGCTTGCTCGACGAGGAAGGCCATCGGGTTGGCTTCGTACATCAGGCGCAGCTTGCCCGGCTTGGCCGGCTCGCGCTTGTCCCACGGATAGAGGAACACGCCGCCGCGGGTCAGGATGCGGTGCACGTCGGCGACCATCGAGGCCACCCAGCGCATGTTGAAGTCCTTGCCGCGCGGGCCTTCCTTGCCGGCCAGGCACTCGTCGATGTAGCGCTTCACGGGCTCGTCCCAGTGGCGCATGTTCGACATGTTGATCGCGAACTCCTTGGTGTCGGCCGGGATCTGCACGTTCTCGCTGGTCAGCACCCACGAGCCCGACTCGCGGTCGAGCGTGAACATCGCGACGCCGTCGCCCACCGTCAGCACCAGCGTGGTCTGCGGACCATAGACGCAGTAGCCGGCCGCGGCCTGGAACTTGCCCGGCTGCAGGAAGTCTTCTTCGCTCACGCCGCGGTTGTGGCCGACCTTGCGCAGCACCGAGAAGATGGTGCCGATCGAGACGTTCACGTCGATGTTGCTGGAGCCGTCGAGCGGGTCGAACAGCAGCATGTACTCGCCCTGCGGGTAGCGGTTCGGCACGACGTGGATGTCGTCCATTTCCTCCGACGCCATCGCCGCGAGGTGGCCGCCCCACTCGTTGGCCTCGATCAGCACCTCGTTGGAGATGATGTCGAGCTTCTTCTGGACTTCGCCCTGCACGTTCTCGCTGCCGGCCGTGCCGAGGACTTCGCCGAGCGCGCCCTTGTTGACGGCGATCGCGATGCGCTTGCAGGCGCGGGCCACCACTTCGATCAGCAGGCGGAGCTGGCCGGGGATGTGGCCGTGCTCGCGCTGCTGCTCGACGAGGTACTGGGTAAGGCTGATGCGTTTGGTCATGAAGCTGTGCCGGCCTGGTAGCCGGATCGGGAGTTACAAGAGAGTTTCAGGGACTGTCCCGATCCTAACTTCTCCAGATTTCAGTCAGCCAACGCGCGCGTGACGATTTCGCGCGTATCGCCGGACAAGTCCGTCTTCGCGGCAATCCGTCCGATCGCCGCACGTGCGTGGCTGCGGAACGGCTCGGCCAGCGCACGCCAGCGGTCGAGCGCCCTGGCCATGCGCGAGGCCAGCTGCGGGTTGAAACCGTCCACTTCCTGCACCTTGTCGGCCCAGAAGGTGTAGCCGGCGGCGTCGGCACGGTGGAAGGCGCCCGGGTTGAGCTGCGTCATCGTCAGCAGCAGGCTGCGCGCGCGGTTGGGGTTGCGCAGCGAGTAGTCGGGGTGGCGGGACAGGGCCTGGATCTGCGCGAAGACCTGACCATCCTGTTCCGGCGCAGTGGCCTGCAGCGCGAACCACTTGTCGATGACGAGCGCTTCGCCGCTGAACATGGCGTGGAACCGCTCCAGCGCCGCACCCGCCAGCGACGAGCGGCCGTGGACCAGCGCGGTCAGTGCGCCGAGGCGGTCGGTCATGTTGCCGGCGTCCTTGAAGCGCTGCAGCGCCTTGCCCTGCCAGAGCGGCTCGCCATGGGCAACCCCATCGAGCACGAGCATGGTCAGCGCCAGATTGGCCAGCGCACGCCGGCCGCACGACACCGGATCGGGCCGGTAGCCGCCGGTCTGGCTGTGCTGCTCCCAGGCGGCGGCCCAGTCGGCGTGCAGGCTGCGGGCGAGTTGCGCGCGCATCGATTCGCGTGCGCTGTGGATCTTCTGCGGGTCGATCGGCTCGCCAGCTTCCGCCATGCGCTCGGCCAGATAGCCCTCGCTTGGCAGCGTCAGCACCAGTTCCTTGAACGCGGCGTCCAGCGCCGGGTCGGTCAGCACCGAGCGCAGGGCGGAGACAAACGCCTCGTCCAGCACCAGATCGCCGCCCTGGCATACCGCCGTGAGCAGCCGCTGCACCGCCAGCCGCTGACCGGCCTCCCAGCGGTTGAAGGCGTCGGTGTCGTGGCCCAGCAGCGTGAAGAGTTCGGCCTCGCTGGCGTCCCATTCCAGGATCACCGGCGCCGAGAAACCGCGCAGCAGCGACGGCACCGGCGCGGCGCTCAGGCCCTCGAAGGTCCACGTTTGCTCGGCGCTGTCGAGCACCAGCACACGGTCGGTGCCGGCGATCGGCTGGCCGGCCGTATCCAGCAGGCCCATGGCCACCGGGAGCACGTAGGGCAGCTTGAGCGGCTGTCCTGGCGTGGCGGGTGTGTGCTGGCGCAGCGTCAGCGTGTAGCGGCCCGCCTCGGCGTCGAAGCGGCCTTCGGCCTGCAGGCGCGGCGTGCCTGCCTGGGCGTACCAGCGCTTGAAGGTGTCCAGCCGCTCGGCCAGCGCGCTGCCCGGGTTGGCATCGGCGATGGCCTGCGCGAAGTCGTCGCAGGTCACGGCCTGGCCGTCGTGGCGGGCGAAGTACAGGTCCATGCCTTTGCGGAACCCGGCGCGGCCGACGAGCGTGGCCATCATGCGCACGACCTCGGCGCCCTTGTCGTAGACGGTGGCGGTGTAGAAGTTGTCGATCGCCTGGTACTGGTCGGGCCGCACCGGATGGGCCATCGGGCCGGCGTCTTCCGGGTACTGGCTCTGGCGCAGCTGGCGCACGTCCTCGATGCGCTTGACTGCGCGCGCCGAGGCCTCGCCGGCCATGTCCTGGCTGAACTCCTGGTCGCGGTAGACGGTCAGGCCTTCCTTCAGGCTCAACTGGAACCAGTCGCGGCAGGTGATGCGGTTGCCGGTCCAGTTGTGGAAGTATTCGTGGCCGACGACGCTCTCGACGTTGCCGAAATCGATGTCGGTGGCGGTGGCGGGGCTGGCCAGCACGAACTTCGTGTTGAAAATGTTCAGGCCCTTGTTTTCCATCGCGCCCATGTTGAAGTCGCTCACCGCGACGATCATGAATCGCTCCAGATCGAGCTTCAGCCCGAACCGCGCCTCGTCCCAGGCGATCGACGCGATCAGCGAGTTCATCGCGTGTTCGGTCTTGTCGAGGTCGCCGGCGCGCACATAGACCTGCAGCGTGTGGTCCTGGCCCGAGCGGGTGCGGATCTTCTGCTCGCGGCAGACGAGGTCGGCGGCCACCAGCGCGAACAGGTAGCTCGGCTTCGGGTGCGGGTCGCTCCAGACGGCGTAGTGGCGGCCCTTGGGCAACTCGCCCGATTCGACGAGGTTGCCGTTGGACAGCAGCATCGGGTAGCGCTTCGCGTCCGCGCGCAGCGTCACCTTGAAGACGGCCATCACGTCCGGCCGGTCGGCGAAGTAGGTGATGCGGCGGAAGCCTTGCGCCTCGCACTGGGTGAAGAAACCGCCCCCCGAGGTGTAGAGCCCCGAGAGCTGCGTGTTCTTGCCCGGCGCGCAGGTGTTGCGGATCTCCAGCGCGAAGGGCTCGGCGGGCAGCTTCTCCAGCACCAGCTGCCCATCGGCGAAGTGGAAGGACACGCTGTTGCCGTTGACCAGCACGCGGGTCAGCGTGATGTCCTCGCCGTCCAAGCGCAGCGGCTGGCCCGGGCGTTCGGCGTTCGGCTCGACCTGCATCCGGCTGATGACCAGCGTCTTGGCCGGCTCCAGCTCGAAGGTCAGGTCGACCGAGCGGATCCAGTGGCTCGGCGCGACATAGTCCTCGCGCCGTGTCAGGGTGACGGTACCTTCACGCATGGCTTGTCTCTCGAATCGTTGTGTCGCAGGCGGCTCGTTACAGCCGGTGGCCCAGACTGGGCGGCAAGGTGTAATCGGTGAAGTCGGCGATCGACTGGAGCACGTTGTCGTAGCCGGCGAAGGCTTCCGCCGGCAGCGTGGTGGTCAGCACGACCGCCGCCATGCCGCCGTTGCGCGCCGCCTCGATGCCCAGCGGCGCGTCCTCGAAGACGAGGCACTGCGCCGGCTCCACGCCCATGCGGCGCGCGGCTTCCAGGAAGATGTCCGGGTGTGGCTTGCCACGCAGGCCGTCGGCGGGGCTGGTGACCGTGTCGACCAGCGCGCCCAGCCCGAAGCGGGTAAAGGCGATGGCGATGTTCTCGGGCGGCGCGGCGGTGCAGATGGCGATCTTCAGCCCGCGGGCGCGGCCCTGCGCGATGACCTCGTGGGCGCCAGCGATCAGGGTCAGCTCGCGCTCGGCGATGGCGCGGTAGAGAGCTTCCTTGCGCGCGGCCATGGCCAGGCGCTCGGATTCGGCTCGCTCGGGAAAGAGGTCCAGGAGGATCTCGAGGTTGGTCCGTCCTGCGGTCGCGGCGAAGAAGCCGGTCTCGTCGTAGGGCAGCCCCATCTCGGCATGCCACAGCGCCCAGGAGCGCTCGTGCAGCGGCATGCTGTCGATCAGGGTGCCGTCCATGTCGAACAGGAGTGCGGCCAATGTCATCGAAATTCCCCCGGTCCTGTTACAGACCCTGTTTCAGGCTCGCCTCGATGAACGCATCCAGATCCCCATCCAGCACCTTCTGCGTCGCCGAGATTTCCACGTTGGTGCGCAGGTCCTTGATGCGGCTGTTGTCCAGCACGTAAGAGCGGATCTGGTGGCCCCAGCCGACGTCGGTCTTGGTGTCTTCCAGCTTCTGCTGCTCTTCCATGCGCTTGCGCATCTCGTGGTCGTACAGGCGCGAGCGCAGGCGCTTCCACGCCACGTCCCGGTTGCTGTGCTGGCTGCGGCCGTCCTGGCACTGCACGACGATGCCGGTCGGGATGTGCGTCAGCCGTACCGCCGAGTCGGTCTTGTTGATGTGCTGGCCGCCGGCGCCCGAGGCCCGGAAGGTGTCCGTGCGCACGTCCGACGGGTTGATGTCGATCTCGATCGAGTCATCGACTTCCGGGTAGACGAACAGCGAGGCGAAGCTGGTGTGTCGGCCGCCCGACGAGTCGAACGGCGACTTGCGGACCAGGCGGTGCACGCCGGTCTCGGTGCGCAGGTGGCCGAAGGCGTAGTCGCCTTCCACCTTGATGGTCGCGCTCTTGATGCCGGCGGTGTCGCCTTCGGTGATGTCCTCGACCGTGGCGGTGAAGCCCTTGCGCTCGGCGTACTTCAGGTACTGGCGCAGCAGCATCGAGGCCCAGTCGCAGGCTTCCGTGCCACCGGCGCCGGCCTGGATGTCGATGAAGCAGTTGAGCGGGTCGGCCGGGTTGTTGAACATCCGGCGGAATTCGAGCTTCTCGACGGTGTCGCGCAGGGCGGCGGCTTCGGTCTCGATGGTGGTCAGCGAGTCGAAGTCTTCCTCGTCCTTCGTCATCTCGAAGAGTTCGGTGTTGTCGGAAATCTGGCTGGTCAGGTGGTCGATCGTGCCGACGACGGTCTCCAGCGTGCGCTTTTCCTTGCCCAGTTCCTGGGCGCGCTTCGGGTCGTTCCACACCGCGGGGTTTTCCAGCGCGGCGTTGACTTCTTCCAGTCTCAGGCCTTTGCGTTCGTAGTCAAAGATACCCCCTTAGCGCGTTCGTGCGCTCGCTGAGGTCTGCCAGGGTGTTGCCAATGGCGTTGATGCGTTCGATGTCCATGGTCGCTCGATGTCCGGAAAGGCGCGATTTTGGCATGGACCCATCCCCATGGCCGGGGCGTCGCTGATCAGTGCGTGTAACCGGGTTCGCTGCCAAGGTGGCCCGCGATGAGGGCCGCGAGTGCGTCCGGCTGGTCGTGGTGCAGCATGTGGCCGCAGGGGCTCAGCAGGTGGCGCACGAGCCGCGGCACCACCGCCAGGCGTTCCTCGAAATCGGCCCGCGGATAGCGGTTGCCCCACCATTTGCTGACATCGGTCTGGTCGCCTTCGACCCACAGCACCGGGGCCGTGATGCGTGTCCAGCAGGCCAGCACCTCTTCCTTGCGGTAGAGGGCCGGGTTGACGTGCTTGTGCGCCGGGTCGCCCAGGATCTCCCAGCGACCGGCCGCGTTGCGCGCCGACCAGTGGGGCGCCAGCCAGTCGGCGAAGTCGGGGCGCAGCAGCGGGTTGTTCTTCATCAGCCGGGCGGCGACGGCGTCGAGGCTGGCGTAGTCACGCATCTCGGCGGGTTCGCGCAACTGGTCGAGCCACTGCGCGTAGCAGCGCGGGGCCTGGTCGGGCGTGCTCTGGGGCAGGCCGAAGCCTTCGAGGTTGACGAGCCGGCGGATGCGCTCCGGGCGGATGCCGGCGTACATCATCACGACGTTGCCGCCCATGCTGTGGCCGACCAGATCGATCTGCGGCATGGCCTGCAAACCGAGGCTGGGTGAAGCGAGCAGGGCGTCGAGGTCGCCGAGGTAGTCGGGGAACCAGTAGGTGTCGGTGCCGGGGGCGGCGGCGGTCTGGCCGAAGCCGCGCCAGTCCGGGGCGATGACGTAGCGCGGCGGGCCGCCCGCGTCGCCCAGCGCGTCGAGGGCGTCCACGACGAACTGGAACGACGCCCCCACGTCCATCCAGCCATGCACCAGCACCAGCGGCGGCGTCTCGGGCGTGACCATCGACGGGTCGCCCCAGGCCATCACGTGGTAGCGCAGACCACGGATGGGCACGAACAGCGAGCGCGCGGCGCGGCGCGGGATGTAGGGCGAGGGCAGCGTGGGAGTGGCGGGCGGCGTCATGCCCTCACTGTACGGGCCGCGGTGGATCCTGGAAGTCGCCGGCGCGATAGGTCAGCACCAGCGTGTCGCGCCAGCCGGCGGCGCCGTCCGGCTGGATCGGCGTGCTCTCGTGGACCACGCGTGGGTCGTCGAGCAGCAGCGCACTCCAGGGCTGGTCGAGCGTGAAACGCACGCCGTGCGGGCCGTCGGCCTGGAACACGCGCGTCTCGCCGCCGAGCACGCCCTCGCGTGCCACCAGCAGCACGGCGACGAAGTTGACGCCGTCGCGGTGTGCGCCTTCCGGAGTGGGCCGGCCGACGCCGCCAGTCGTGTCGATGCGGAAGGGGTGGGCCTCGATGAACCAGCGGCCGTCGAAGGGTGGCTCGCTGGGCGTGTCGTGCGCGGCGGCGGCGAAGACCTCGCCCAGGTGCTGCACGACGGCGAGGAAGGCGGGCGACGCAGCCATGGCCGGGGCGAGCGGCGCGAAGTCGCGCAACATGCCGCCGTGCAGGGCGTTGTAGGTGGTCGGCTGCCAGTGCGGGCGGTGCGGCACGGCGGCAAGCAGGCCGGCGCGGGTGTCCTGCACGAAGCTGCCGTGGCGGCGGCGGCGGTAGCGGCCACCGTCTTTCAGGTGCTGGTCGGGCGGCAGGTCGTGCCAGAACGGGTCGAGGCCGTGCAGCGCGTCGAGCGTGACACCGGCGGTCAATGCCAGCGCGTCCGGCGCCAGGCGCACGAAGCCCTGGGCGCGCAGGTGGTCGGCGGCCTGGGCGCGCTCGGGGCCGGTCAGCGCGTCGGGGTGGGGGAAGGTGGGGAGCATCCGGTCATTCTGCCTTGGACGTCGGGGGCTGCCATTGCGCCAGCACCATGGCCGCGCAGATCAGCAATGCCCCCAGCCAGCCGCGCAGGCCGAGCTGCTCGTTCAGCATCACCCAGCCGCCGAGCGCCGAGAACAGCCCCTCGCTGCTGTAGATCACCGCCGCGTGCGAGGCCACGGCGTCGCGCTGCGCGATGACCTGCAGCGTGTAGGCCACGCCGATCGACAGCGCGCCGCCCCAGGCGATCGCACCCCAGGCGTGCAGCAGACCGTCCAGGGTGATCGTCTCGCGCCCGAGCGCCACGGCCAGCGACAGCACGCCCGCCACGAGGTACTGCAGCACCGACAGCCGCAGCGGGTCGTGCCGCCGCGCCAGGTGCCCGACCAGCAGCATGTGCACCGCCCACATCAGCGCGCCGCCGAGCTGCAGCCAGTCGCCGGCTGCGATGGTGGCGTCGGCCTTCACGCTCAGCAGGTACATGCCGGCCGTGGCGATGGAGACGGCGGTCCAGGCCTGGCGCGACACGGTGGCCCCGCCCAGCCGCATCAGCACCGGCACCAGCACGACATACAAGCCCGTGATGAAGCCGGCATTGCTGACCGAGGTGCCCAGCAGCCCGACCTGCTGCAGGTTGATCGCGATGAAGAGCACGACGCCCAGCAGCGTCCCCGCGCCCAGCACGCCCGTGCTCGGGTGCAGCGGCACCGCCGCGAACGGCCCGCCGCGCCACCACCACAACGGTCCGACCAGCGCCGCGCCCAGCAGCATCCGGGCGGCGGTGTAGGTGAACGGCCCGACCGTCTCCATGCCCATCTGCTGCGCGACGAAGGTCGAGCCCCAGATGGCGGCGGTCAGGAGCATGAGGAGGTCGGTGCGCAGCGCGGATCGGTTCATCCCCCTAAGATAGCCGAACAATTCAGCCGCCCCCCGGAGACAACCCACATGCAATCCGTCACCCTCGGCCGCAGCGATCTGCGCGTCACCCCGATCTGCCTCGGCACCATGACCTTCGGCGAGCAGGTCGACGAGCCGACCTCGCACGCCATCCTCGACCGCGCGCTCGAACTTGGCATCGACTTCATCGACACCGCCGAGATGTACGCCGTGCCGCCGCGGCGCGAGACCTTCAACAAGACCGAAACCATCCTCGGCAACTGGTTCGCCAGCCGGCCGGAGGCGCGTCAGAAGGTGGTGCTCGCGACCAAGGTCGCCGGCCCGTCGCGCGGCATGCCGTGGATCCGTGGCGGCAGTGCAGACCTGACACCGGACGACATCGTCGCCGCCTGCGAGGGCAGCCTGCGCCGCCTGCAGACCGACGTCATCGACCTGTACCAGATCCACTGGCCGGTGCGCGCCGTGCCGGCCTTCGGCGGCACCTACTACGACCCGACCCGCCGCGACCAGCCCTGCAGCAGCATCGAGGCGCAACTCGAAGCGCTGCAGCGCCTGGTGCGCGACGGCAAGGTGCGCGCCGTCGGCCTGTCCAACGAGACGCCTTACGGCGTGTGCGAGTTCATCCACGCCGCCGAGCGCGCCGGCCTGCCGCGCGTCGCCACGGTGCAGAACGCCTACTGCCTCGTCAACCGCGTGCCCGACAACGGCCTGGACGAGGCGATGCACCGGCATGACGTGTCGCTGCTGGCCTACTCGCCGCTGGGCTTCGGGCTGCTGACGGGCAAGTACGACGCGAACGGGCTGCACGATCCGCAGCACCAGCCGGGCCGGCTGGCGATCTTCGACAGCATGAAGAAGCAGCGCTGGGCCCGTCCCGAAGCGCTCGAAGCAGCCCGCGCCTACAACGCGCTGGCCCGCGAGCATGGCCTCACGCCGACCCAGCTGGCGCTGGCCTTCTGCTACCGGCGCTGGTCGGTGGCCAGCACCATCATCGGCGTGACCAGCGTGGCGCAGCTCGAAGAGGACGTGGCGGCCTGGGACGTGCAACTCAGCCCCGAGCTGCTGGCGCAGATTGACGCGCTGCGCCGCCGCTACGGCGATCCGGCGATCTGACGCCGGAAGGTCAGCCGCCCAGCGCCGCCGTGACCCGCAGCGGGTCGAAGCCGAGCTGGCGCTGGCCGCGCACCAGCAGCGTCGGCGTGCCGGAGGCGCCGAGGCGCTTGTAGTCGGCCAGACAGGCGGTGTCCTTCTCGATCAGGCATTCCTCGAACGGGATGCGGTGTTCGGTCAGGTACTGCCGCGCCTTGGTGCAGAAGATGCAACTGACCGACGAGAGCATCCGGATGTCCCCCGGACGTGCCACGGCGCGCAGGGCATCGGCCTGGCCGTCGCGCACCTGGGTCTGCACGACCCGACCGAGGCCCCACGCGACCATGCCGACGAGCAGCACGGTGACGGCGCTGCTGCGGCCCAGGCGTTGCCACAGGGTGGGGGCGTTCGGCGACGTGGTCATGTCAGCTCATGCCACGGCGGCGGTGGCGACGATCTCGATCTTCCACTCCGGGCGGGCGAGGCGGGCCTGCACGGTGGCCCGCGGCGGGGCATGGCCGGGGGCGACCCAGGCATCCCAGACCGCGTTCATGCCGTCGAAGTCGGCCAGATCGGGCAGGAAAATCTGCACCATCAGCAGCCGGGACTTGTCGCTGCCGGCACGCGCCAGCAGGCGGTCGATCATGGCCAGCACCTGCGCGGTCTGGCCTCGGATGTCCTGGCTGGCGTCGTCCGGCACCTGACCGGCCAGATAGACCGTGCCGTGGTGGACGGCCATCTCGGAGAGGCGGTCGCCGACGTCGAAGCGTTGCAGGGTCGTCATGGTGGGCTCGGGAGGAAAACGGGGTCAGTGGGTCTGCTTGCGGTGTTGCCGCGTGCCACGCGGGGGCTTGCTCGCCGACTTGGCCGGGCGCGGCGTGGCGGTCTTGGTGACGTCGCTTGCGGGAGCGGCTGCCGCCTTCTGGCCGATGCGGTTTTCGGTGCCCTTCATCAGCTTGCTGATGTTGGCGCCGTGGCGCCACACCAGCAGCAGGCACATCACCACGATCGCCAGCGTCGCGGTGGACGGGCCCCAGACGACGGTCTGGATCACGGGCGCCGCCACCGCCGCGACCAGCGCCGCGAGCGAGGAATAGCGCGATCCATAGGCCACCAGCCCCCACACCGCCAGCGTCGCCAGCCCGAGCCAGACGTTGAATCCCAGCAGCACGCCAGCAGCCGTGGCGACCCCCTTGCCACCCACGAAACCGAAGAACACCGGCCACAGGTGACCCAGGAACGCCGCCAGTCCGACCAGCGCCGCGGTGCCTTCGCCCAGCCCGTAAGGGGCGCCGAACTGCTGGACCAGCAGCACGGGCACCAGCCCCTTGACCGCGTCGAACACCAGCGTGAGCACGGCCGCCTTCTTGTTGCCCGAGCGCAGCACGTTGGTGGCACCCGGGTTGCCCGAGCCGTAGCTGCGGGGGTCGTCCAGACCCATGGACTTGCTGATGATGACGGCGAACGAGAGCGAGCCGATGAGGTAGGCGGCCACGATGGCCGCCACGATCCAGAGCGTGGTCATGGGTTGTGCGCGAGAGAGCTGGGAGACAGTCCGTCAGTGTAAGCCGCCCGTGTGGCAGCACCGGCGGATCAGCCTCTGACCGGCTCCGACGCCTGCACCGCGATGGCGCCCAGTGTGGTGGTCAATACCGCCGGGTCGATGCCGACGAGGTAGCCGCGCCGTCCACCGTTGATGTAGATGCGCTCGATCCCGAGCACGGTCGATTCCACAAACACCGGCACCGCCTTGCGAAAGCCGAACGGCGAGGTGCCGCCGACGAGGAAGCCGCTGTGGCGCTGCGCCACCTCGGGCTTGCAGGGTTCGACCTTCTTCGCACCGATCTGGCGCGCGAGGTTCTTGGTGCTGACCTGGCGGTCGCCGTGCATCAGGATGACCAGCGGCTTCGCGTCCTGGTCCTGCATCACCAGCGTCTTGACGACGGCGTGTTCGTCCACCCCCAGCTGGCGCGCGGACTCGGACGTGCCGCCGTGGTCCACATAGTCATAGGGGTGTTCGGTGTAGGCGACACCGTGCGTCTTGAGGAACTGCGTCGCGGGGGTTTCGCTGACGTGGGCGGACTTCTTCGCCATGCCGACCTCAGCCGCTCAGGCCAGACCGAGTGCCGCCAGATCGCCCCGGCCGACACGGATCACCACCGGGTCGCCGCCGCTCAGGTCGATCACCGAAGTCGGCTCGGCCGGACAGGCGCCGGAATCGACCACGGCCTGGATCAGGTGGTCGTAGCGTTCGCGGATCTCTTCGGCGTCGTTGAGCGGCTCGGTCTCGCCGCGCGGGATCAGCGTGGTGCACAGCAGCGGCTGGCCCAGCAGGCTGAGCAGTTCCTGCGTGACCACGTGGTCCGGCACGCGCAGGCCGATGGTGCGCCGCGACGGGTGCGAGACGCGGCGCGGCACTTCCTTGGTCGCCTCCAGGATGAAGGTGTAGGGGCCGGGGGTGGCGCTCTTGAGCAGGCGGTACTGCTTGTTGTCCACCTTGGCGTAGCTCGCCAGTTCCGACAGGTCGCGGCAGAGCAGCGTCAGGTGGTGCTTGTCGTCCACGCCACGGGCGCGGCGCAGGGCGTCGACAGCGGCCTTGTCGTCGAGGTGGCAGACGAGGGCGTAGCTGGAGTCGGTGGGGATGGCCGCGACACCGCCGGCGGCGAGGATCGCGACGGCCTGGCGGAGCAGGCGGGGCTGGGGGTTGTCGGGGTGGACTTCGAAGTGCTGGGCGGCCATGGCAGAGCGGGAAGGTGGGTCAGGCCGGGTGCGTGATGCGCTCGGCGAGCAGTTCCCACACAGGGGTCAACTGGGGGGGCAGGCGCGGTAGCTTGCCAAGGTCGGTGCGGCTTTCGGCCGGCGAGTGGAAGTCGCTGCCGCGCGAGGCCGCCAGACCGAATTCGATGGCCATCGCGGCGTACTTGCCATATTCGGCCGTGGTGTGGCTGCCGGTGACGACCTCGACGCCCTGGCCGCCGTGCTCCTTGAACTCGGAGAACAGCGCGAACTCGGTGGTCGGCGTGAAGCGGTGGTAGCGGCCCGGGTGGGCGATCACCGCCACGCCACCAGCCTGCGTGATCCAGCGCACCGCGTCGCCCAAGCCGGCCCAGCGGTGGGGCACATAGCCGGGCTTGCCGTCGGCCAGGTACTTGCGGAAGACGTCGTTGGTGTCGCTGCAGCGGCCGGTCTCGACCAAGTAGCGCGCGAAATGGGTGCGCGAGATCAGGTCCGGGTTGCCGACGTACTTCAGCGCGCCCTCGAAGGCGCCAGGGATGCCGACCTTGAGCAGTTCGGCCGCCATCTCGCGGGCGCGTTCCTCGCGGCCACCGCGGGTGGCGGCCAGGCCCTGGCAGAGCGCCTCGTTGCGGTCGTCGAAGCCCAGGCCGACGATGTGCACCGTCTCGCCCGCGAAGGTCACGGAGATCTCCACGCCGGTCAGGTGCGGCAGACCCTGCGCGCGCGCGGCGTCGCGGGCGCGCTGCTGGCCGCCGATCTCGTCGTGGTCGGTGAGGGCCCACAGCTCGACGCCATTGGCGCTGGCGCGTCCGGCGAGCGTTTCGGGACTCAGCGTGCCGTCGGAGACGGTGGAGTGGCAGTGCAGGTCGGCGTTGAAGATGTTCACCGGGCCATTGTAGGAGCGTGCCCGGATGCCCGTCGATGGCCGCCGCTCAGATCACGGGCCATACCGTGTCGCCGCCAGTCTCCTGCTGTGTGTCGGACGCCGCCCCGGCGACGTTGAGCCACTGGCGCGCGGTGGCCGCCGGCGCCGGCCGGCCGAAGAAGTAACCCTGTGCCGCCTCGCAGCCGATGTCCCGCAGGTGGCGCATCTGGTCCTCCGTCTCGACGCCTTCGGCCAGCGCCGAGATGCCCAGGCTGCTGCCCATGGTGACCATGGTGTGGACGAGCTGCGCATCGGCGCTGTCGGTCATCAGGTCGCGGATGAAGCTGCGGTCGATCTTCAACTTGCCGACCGGGAAGCGCTTGAGCTGAGACAGCGAGGAGTAGCCGGTGCCGAAGTCGTCGATGGCGAGCTGCACGCCCATCGCGCGCAGGCTGTGCAGGAAGGCCTCGCTGTGGTCGCCTTGCTGCATCAGGCCCGATTCGGTGATTTCCAGCTCCAGGTACTCCGCTCCCAGGCGATTGGCCTCCAGCGCCCGCTGCACCCGGTCGACCGTGCCGCCGCGCTGCATCTCGACCGAGGAGATGTTCACCGCGATGCGCCCGAATTCGAGGCCTTCGTCCAGCCAGGCCCGGGCCTGGCGGCAGGCTTCGTTCGTGACCCACTCGCCCAGCGCGACGATGTGACCGGTGTCCTCCAGGAGCGGGATGAACTCGGCCGGCCCCACCGGCGGCAGTCCGGGCTGGTTCAGCCGGACCAGCGCCTCCAGGCCGATCAGGCGCCGGTCGCGCAGGCGGTAGAGCGGCTGGTACCAGAGTTCGAACTCCTGGCGCGCCAGGGCCCGGCGCAGGCGGGTGTCGAGCTGCAGCCGGACCTGCGCGGCCTGCGTCAGCGCCTCCGTGTAGTAGCGGTAGGTGCCACGTCCGGCGCGCTTGGCCTGGTACATGGCGGTGTCGGCGTCGCGCAACAGCTCCTCGACCTCGGTGCCGTCGTCCGGATAGAGGCTGATGCCGATCGACGCCTGCACATAGACCTCGCTCGCGCCGACGTCGAAGGGGCTGGCCAGCAGGTGCAGCAATTCCTGTGCGACCGAGGCGGCGTCTTCGCTGTCGCGCAGGGTTTCCAGCACGAGGATGAATTCGTCGCCGCCGAGCCGGCCGAGCGTGTCCTCGCGCCGGGTGCGCCGCGCCAGGCGCTGCGCGACGCCGAGCAGCAGCTGGTCGCCGGCGTTGTGGCCGAGGCTGTCGTTGACGTTCTTGAAGTTGTCCAGGTCGATGTAGAGCACGGCGAGCCGGTGCTGCTGGCGCCCCGCAGCCGCCAGCGCCTGCTTCAGCCGCGACAGCACCATCGGCCGGTTCGGCAAGCCGGTCAGGCTGTCGACATGGGCCAGTTCCTCCAGCTGTGCCTCGAACTTCTTCTTGGCGGTCACGTCGGTGAACACCGTGACAAGGTGGGTCGGCAGTCCCTGCGCGTTCGAGACCGTGGCCACCGAACTGAAGAGCGTCTGGTCGGTCCCGTCCTTCTGCTGGCTCGAGAGTTCGCCTTGCCAGCGTCCGTCGTGCAGCACGCGGTCGCGGATCTCCTCGTGGACATCGGCGGGCTGGCGCTCGGAGCGCAGGAAGTCGGTGTTCTGACCGAGGGCGTCCTGCGCGGTGTAGCCGGTGATCTCGGTGAAGGCCCGGTTCACCGAGACGATGCGGCCGCGCATGTCGGTCACGATCACGCCGTCCTGCGTGCTTTCGAGCGCGGCCGCGAGCAGCCGGTTGCGGTCCTGGCCCTCGCGCCACTGCTCGCGCTGCTCGAACTGGGTCAGCGCGTGGGACATGTCGCTGCTGATCTCGCGGAACAGCGCCTGCTCCTCCTGGTCCTGCGGATCGAAGCGCTCCCTCACCAGCACCAGCACGGCCGTCATCGTGTGGCTGCAGCGCACCGGAATCGCCACGGCCTGGCTCGGCGCGCCGGCCGGCACCCCCCAGCGCAGGTGCCCGCTGCGCCAAGTGGACACGGCAGGGTGGCCCGCATCGGCGCTGGTGGCGTTCAGTTGCAGGTGGCGCGGCTGGTGTTCCGGGGCGGTGTGTTCGGTGTCGCCGCTGTGGGCGACCAGCGCCAGGGTGGTCTGCGGCGGGTCGCCCTCGCCCTGAACGATCCAGGCCATGCGGAAGTGGCCGTGGCTGATGGCGACCTCGCAGATGCGCCGAAACAGCTCCTCCGGCGTGCGGGTCCAGGCGATCGACTGGTTCACCTGGCTCAGGAAGCTGTAGAGCCGGCTGAGCGTCTTGACGCGCAGTTCGCTGTGCTTGCGCTCGCTGATGTCCCAGCTGATGGCGACGACCCGGTCGACTTCGCCCGGCAGGGCGTGGGCACGGGCCTCGAACCAGCGCGTCTCGCCGTGGAGCTGGACGCTGTATTCCGTGTGCGTCACCTCGCGGGTCGCCAGCGTGCGGCGGATGATGGCGTCGATGCGCTGGCAGGTCTCGGGCGGCATGAACTCCTGGTAGCGGCGGCCGATCAACTCCTCGGCGGGCGCGACCAGCTTGTCGTGCTGTCCGAAGATCTCGACGTAGGTGCCATCCTTGTCGAGGACGAAGGACACGTCCGGGATCGCCGCGGCAAACGCCTGCAGGTGCGCCTCCCGGCGTGCGAGTTCGTCGAGCGTCTGATCGCGCTGGCGGGTGTGGCGGTAGAACAGCAGCATCAGGCCCACGGTGCCGAGTGCGATGAGCACCAGCGTCACCCGGCTCAGGTGGCCCTGCTGCTGCAGGCGCTCCTGGCGGATCTCGAGGGCCAGGCGCTCCATCGCCATCGCCGTCTGGTCGATGTCGAGGTGCAGCGCCTGCAGGGCGATGGCCGGGCTGCCGGGGTGCTCGGCCAGGCGCTCGCGCAGCACCTGGCGGGTGCGGGCGACCTGCTCCACATACTGGTCGACGGCCTGGCGCCAGCGGGTGGCCAGCGCCGTGTGGTGGTCCGAGACGCTGACCAGGGCCTGCAGGGCGGTGCTGCTCAGGACGGCATTCTCGAGTTCCGCTTCCACGGCGGCGACGCTGGCGCTGTGGTCGCCGGCACGCAGGCGCTCGGCCTTCAGCTCCGCCGCCAGCAGATGCAGCCGGACCTGGTCGATCAGCCGGATCGGCTGGCTCGATTCGACCAGCGTGTCCCGCCAGCGCAGATCGCTCCAGACGATCAGGCACACACAGAGCGCACCGAACACGGCGATCACGCCCAGCAGCCGTCCGGCGCGCCGGGTGCGGGTGCGGTCGCGGGCGGGCGGCTGGACTTGCGGCAACTCGTCGATCATCGAGAGGCTCCGGCGGCCGTGGCCACGTCGTCCGCACTGAATCCGTAGTCTGCGGTGCCCTGCAGGTGTTCGACCGAGCCGAGATAGCCGGACAAGGCCAGATCGACGCGCTCGCGCATCGGGTCACCGCGGCGGAAGGCATACGCCGGGTAGCCGATGTCGGGCTGTCCGGCGCGCATCGCCGCGAGCGCACTGCCCGGGTCCGGCACGCGCAGCAATTGCGCGTCCGGAAGGTTGGCCTCGCGCGCCTGGGCCCATTCGATCGAGCCGTCCAGCACCGCCAGCCTGCCGCTGGGGTTGCGCCGCAGGTCGCCCAGCGCATGCAATCCCAGCGGATTGCCGGCCATGACCAGCAGGCCCGGTCGCACCGACGTGGTCGGGCGCGTGAAATCGACCTGTTCGGCCCGTTCGGGGGTGATGAACATGCCGGCGGCGATGACATCGATCCGGCCGCTGCGCAGTTCGTGGATAAGCCGCGGGAACTCCACGTGCACCCAGATCGGCTCGGGCAGGCCGATCCGCTTCAGCACAGCCCGCAGGGCACCCGCCCGTCCGCCATAGGACGGGCCATCGGGGGCCGTGCGGTCGACCAGCGCGATCCACGAAATCAGGCGTCGACGCATCAGGAAATTTGGACTCTCTTGTTCATGCACAGGTCGCCATGATGGCCGGTGAATGATGACGCCTCGCCGTCGGCGCGGTGATGCACTTGATCAAATTGGGCGATGCGGCAAAGTTCAGGCAATGTGGACGGATCCGAGCAGGCGCCAGACGCGGATCGGCGACAGCAGCTCGAGCAGGGTGGCGTGTTGCAGCCACATCCACGAAAAGTCGGCCACGCTGAGGATCAGGACCGCGGCGACCACCCCGGCGGCCACCATGGCCAGACCGAGGTTGTTCAAGAGCTGGGCCCAGGCGTCTGGCGCGTGCCGGACCGGGCGGCTCCACAGCCAGGCCAGCGGGCCACCGGCCAGCACGACGAACTGGGTCACGGCCGGCATGCCGCCCCAGTCGGCCGCCGGCGTGCTCCACACCGTGCCGAGCAGGGCCAGCGTCAGCGCGCCGCGGATCACCCGCGGCCACGCCAGCGCACTGAGCGCGAGCGTGAAGAGGGCGGCCACCAGCACCATGGTCGAGCCGATGAAGACCGGTGCGCGGCCGTCGGCCAGCTCCGGCAGCCCGTGCAGCGCCTGCCACAGCGGCAGTTGTCCGACGCAGGACAGCCAGAGGCCGCCGAGCATGGCCAGGTGCTGCGGGCTTTGCGGCGTGCGCCGGGTCAGCACCGGGGCGGCTCCGCGGCGGTCCGGGCCAGCCAGTCGCCGAAGCCGGCGAGCAGGGGGTCGTGCTCGCGGCCCTCCGGCACGACGAAGTAGTACGCGCGGTCGCTGTCGTGGGCCTGCGGGATGGGCTGGAGCAGGCGGCCCTGGGCGAGTTCCTCCTCGACCATGAAGTCCGGCACCAGCGCCACGCCGAGGCCGAGCACCGCCGCCTGCACGCTCATCGAGAACTGCTCGTAGCGCGGCCCGCGCAGGTCGCCGTCGCAGGCCAGGCCGCCGGCCTCGAACCAGCGGCGCCAGGCGTGTGGCCGGGTGGTCTGCTGCAGCAGCGGCAGGCGGGCCAGTGCGTCCAGCGTGTGCGGCGGCGCCATCGCGGCCACCAGGGCCGGGCTGCAGACGGCGATCAGCCGCTCGGCCAGCACCTGGCGCGTGATGCAGCCGGGCCAGTGGCCGTCGCCGGCGTAGATCGCGGCGTCGAAGTGCGTGTCGTCGAACAGGAAGGGGCGGGTGCGGGTGTGCAGGTTGATCTGCACCGCGCCCGGCATGAACTGCGGCAGCCGCGGCAGCAGCCAGCGCGTGCCGAAGGTCGGCACCACCGCCAGCTCGATCACCGGCGTGCCGCCCGCGCCCGCCATCAGCTCCAGCGTGTCGCGCTCCAGCGCGTCGAGCCGCTCGGCCACGCGGCCGGCGTAGCCGCGGCCCTCGTCGGTGAGCTTCACGCCGCGCCGCGTGCGCCGGAACAGCTTCACGCCCAGCATTGCTTCCAGCCCGGCGACCTGCCGGCACACGGCGCTTTGTGTCAGCGCCAGTTCCTCGGCGGCGCGCGTGAAGCTTTCATGGCGGGCTGCGGCATCAAAGGCGGTGAGGGCGGCGGTGCTGGGGATGCGGCGTTTCACGGAGTGCGTTCAAGGAAGATCTGCATGCAATATTCTCGTTTGAATCTGCGGCTCTGCGCCTCTAGGATATGCACCCATAGAACTTGGAGATACCGACATGGCCCACCCAAAGCACGCTTCCTTCCAATGGCAAGACCCGCTGCTGCTCGACGCACAGCTCAGCGACGACGAGCGCGCCGTGCGCGATGCCGCACGCGCCTACTGCCAGGACCAGCTGATGCCGCGGGTCACCGACGCGTTCCGGAACCAGACCACCGATGTGGCGATCTTCCGCGAAATGGGCGCGCTGGGCCTGCTGGGTTCCACGATCCCCGAGCAGTACGGCGGCGCAGGCCTGAACTACGTCTGCTACGGGCTGGTGGCGCGCGAGGTGGAGCGGGTCGATTCGGGCTACCGCTCGATGATGAGCGTGCAGTCCTCGCTGGTGATGGTGCCGATCAATGAATTCGGCAACGAGGCGACGAAGCAGAAATACCTGCCGAAGCTGGCCACCGGCGAGTGGATCGGCTGCTTCGGCCTGACCGAGCCGGACCACGGCTCCGACCCCGGCAGCATGGTGACCCGCGCCCGCAAGGTGGACGGCGGCTATGCGCTCACCGGTTCCAAGATGTGGATCACCAACTCGCCGATCGCGGATGTGTTCGTCGTCTGGGCCAAGGACGACGGCGGCCAGATCCGCGGCTTCGTGCTGGAAAAAGGCTGGAAGGGCCTGAGCGCGCCGGCCATCCACAGCAAGGTGGGCCTGCGGGCGTCGATCACCGGCGAGATCGTCATGGACAGCGTGTTCTGCCCGGAAGAGAACGCCTTCCCGGACGTGCGCGGGCTGAAGGGGCCGTTCACCTGTCTGAACAGCGCCCGCTACGGCATCGCCTGGGGTGCGCTGGGGGCGGCCGAGTTCTGTTTCGAGACGGCGCGCCAGTACACGATGGACCGCAAGCAGTTCGGCAAGCCGCTGGCCGCGAACCAGCTGATCCAGAAGAAGCTGGCCGACATGCTGACCGAGATTGCGCTGGGCCTGCAGGGCTGTCTGCGGCTGGGCCGCATGAAGGACGACGGCTCGGCGGCGATCGACCTGACCTCGATCATGAAGCGCAACTCCTGCGGCAAGTCGCTCGACATCGCCCGCACCGCCCGCGACATGCTCGGCGGCAACGGCATCTCGGACGAGTTCGGCGTGGCGCGCCACCTCGTCAACCTCGAAGTGGTCAACACCTACGAGGGCACGCACGACATCCACGCGCTGATCCTCGGCCGCGCGATCACCGGCATCCCGGCGTTCTGAGCGGAGCGCGCCGATGACCCCGACCGCGCTGAACGGCCTGAAGGTGCTGGACCTGTCCCGCGTGCTGGCCGGGCCGTGGGCCTCGCAGATGCTGGCGGACCTGGGCGCGGACGTCGTCAAGGTCGAGCGCCCCGGCAGCGGCGACGACACGCGCAGCTGGGGCCCGCCGTGGCTGCAGGACGCCGAGGGGCGCGACACGGCGGACGCCGCCTACTTCTTCTGCACCAACCGCAACAAGCGCTCGGTGGCGATCGACATGGCGACGCCGGACGGCCAGCATCTGCTGCAGCGGCTGGCGGCCGAGGCGGATGTCGTGCTGGAGAACTTCAAGGTCGGCGGGCTGAAGCAGTACGGGCTGGACCACGAAACGCTCTGCGCGCGCCACCCGCGGCTGATCTACTGCTCGATCACCGGCTTCGGCCAGACGGGTCCGTACGCGCCACGCGCCGGCTACGATTTCCTGATCCAGGGCATGGGCGGGCTGATGAGCGTGACCGGCCGCGGCGACGCGGAGGAGGGCGCCGGTCCGCAGAAGGTGGGCGTGGCGCTGACCGACGTGATGACCGGGCTGCACGCCGCCATCGGCATCCTCGCCGCGCTGCAGCACCGCGACCGCACCGGCGAAGGCCAGCACATCGACCTGGCGCTGCTCGACGTGCAGGTCGCTGCGCTGGCGAACCAGGCCGGCAATTACCTGATCAGCGGCAAGGTGCCCGGCCGCATGGGCAATGCGCACCCGAACATCGTGCCCTACCAGGACTTCCCGACCGCGGACGGCGACATGATCCTGGCGATCGGCAACGACGGGCAGTTCGCGCGCTTCTGCGAGGTGGCGGGCCGTGCCGAGTGGGCGGGCGATTCGCGCTTCGCGACCAACGCGGCGCGGGTGGCAAACCGGGCCGTGCTGATCCCGCTGCTGCGGCAGACGACGGTGATGCGCACCACCCGCGAATGGGTCGCCGCACTGGAGTCGCGTGCGGTGCCTTGCGGGCCGATCAACCGGCTCGACGAGGTCTTCGCCGATCCGCAGGTGCTGGCGCGCGGGCTGCGGGTCGAACTGCCGCATCCGCTGGCGGGGACGGTGCCGGGCGTGGCCAATCCGGTCCGGCTGTCGGCGACGCCCGTGGTGTACCGCTCGGCGCCTCCCGTGTTGGGCCAGCACACCGACGAGGTGCTGGCCGAGTGGCTGCAGGCAGGAGCGTGGCCGGACCGCAGGCGCCCCCCCGCTGGCTGAACAGGCCCGGATCCAGCGAGCTTTTCCCGGGGCTGTCGCCACGACGGCGTGCATAGGATCGGCGCAACCCAGCTTATCTGTGCGCCATGTCCGAAGTACCCGCTCGCAGTCGGCCTGCATTCCGCCATGGCATCCGGCTGCGGCCGCTGTGTCTCGCGTTCGGGGGCTTCCTCGGTGGACTCGGCAGCGGGGCTGTCACGGCGGGCGAAGACCTCACGGCGCTCAGCCTGGAGCAGCTGCTCGAAGTCACCATCACCGGTGCCTCCAAGTACGAGCAGAAACAGAGCGAGGTGGCGGCCGCCGTCAGCGTGATCTCGCGCCCCGAGATCCGCGCCTTCGGCTGGCGCACGCTCGACGAGGCGCTGGCCAGCCTGCCCGGCGTCCACACCACCTATGACCGCCAGTACGCCTACGTCGGCACGCGCGGCTTCGGCTTGCCCGGCGACTACAACACCCGGCTGCTGGTCACCATCAACGGCAATCGCCTGAACGACGTGGTCTATGACCAGGCCTACATCGGACGGGACTTCCCGGTCGACATGGACCTGGTCGAACGCATCGAGTTCCTGCCAGGGCCGGGCGGCGCGGTCTATGGGCAGAACGCCATGTTCGGCGTGGTCAACGTGGTCACCCGCAGCGGCGCCGACCTGGGCGGCACCGAGCTGGCGGCCGCCGCCCAGTCGCCGCAGCGCCTGCGCGAAGGGCGGGTGAGCTGGGGCCGGCGGCTCGACAGCGGCATGGATGTGCTGCTGTCCGTCTCGGGTCTGCACGCGCGCGGCGAGGACCGCTTCCACACCTTCGGCGCCAGTGGCCTGTCCGGCGTCGCGGCCGGGCTGGACGGCGAGCGCGACCAGGAGTTCCTCGCCCGCGTGGCCAGCGGTCCCTGGGCCTTCGACGTGGTGCACGGCGCGCGCCGCAAGGACGATCCGACCGGCGCCGGCCAGTCCGACCCGCTCGTCGCAGGCCAGTTCGAGGCGGACCGCTTCGATCTCGCGCACCTGCAGTACAGCGACCGGTTCGCGGACGGCGCGCTCCACGTGCTCGGCCGGCTGTTCACGGGCGAGCAGCGTTTCCGGGGCCGGTTCATCTATGGGGCGCCCTTCGAAGGGGCGACCGCCAGCAGCTGGCGCGGTGCGGAGCTGCGCCTGCTGTCGGATGCCTGGGCCGGACACCGCCTGATGGTCGGTCTGGAAGGGCAGGACAACCGGCGTTCCGAACAGGTCGTGCGGGATCTGGCCAGCCCGGCCAACGACGTGCGGGTCAGCATTCCGGGCTACCGGCTGGGCCTGTACGTGCAGGACGAGTGGCACGTCTGCGACACCCTGGTCAGCACCCTCGGCCTGCGGGAAGACCGCAACGACCGCACCGGCACCAAAGCCAGCCCCCGTGTCGCGCTGGTCTGGCGGCCCGCCTCCTACACCACCATCAAGGCGCTCTACGGCCGCGCCCACCGCGCCCCGAACGCCTACGAGCGCGACTTTGGCGACGGCGTGAGCCTGACCGCCAACCCGCGCCTCGGTGGCGAGCGCATCGACACCCTCGAACTGATGGCCGACCGCCGCGTTGGCCGGGACCTGACGCTGCGCGGCACCCTCTACCGCTGGACCATGCGCGACCTGGTCACGCTGGGCACCGATCCGGTCACCGGACTGCCGCAATACCAGTCCGGCGAGGCCGTGCGTGCCAAGGGCGTGGAGCTGTCGGCCGACAAGACCTGGGCGGCCGGCGTCCGGCTGCGTGGCAGCGTGTCGCTGCAGAACGCCAGCTACGCCAGCGGTGCCCCGTTGCTCAATGCGCCTGCCGCGCTGGGCAAGTTCAATCTATCGGCGCCGCTGCCCTGGGCGGGTCTGCACGCCGGCGTCGAGTGGCAGGCCGAGCGCCCGCGCCTGAGTGCCGACGGCACCCGGCTCGGCGGCTCTGCCATCACCCACCTGCATCTGCGCACCGACACCCTGGCGCCGGGGCTGGAGCTGTCCCTGGGCATCCGCAACCTGTTCGACAAGCCGCATGCCCAGCCCAATGCCGACAGCAACTGGCAGAACGCGCTGGACCAGGACGGGCGCAGCGTGCGGATCCGCCTCGCTTACCGCTACTGAGCCGGGGATCGAAACACCATGTGCCCGCTGTACTTCCTGACACCGACCCGCCCGGACCAGCGGGTGCGCACGCTGGCCAGCTGGCGCGCCTGGACCAAGGATTCGGCGTGACGACAGCGCTCCCCCGGATTCTGGTCGTCGACGACGACGCCACGGCGCGCCTGATGATGCGTGCGGCCCTGCGCAAGGCCGGCTACGACGTCGTGCTCGCGGTCGATGGCGAGGATGCGCTGCGCCAGTTCAGCGCCGAGGCCTTCGACCTGGTCCTGCTGGACGTCGAGATGCCCGGCCTGAGCGGCTACGAGGTCTGCGCCCGGATGCGGGCCGCGTCGGACGATCTGGTGCCCATCGCGATGGTCACCGGCATGGACGACGTGCAGTCGGTCGAGCGTGCCTACGAGATCGGGGCCACCGACTTCATTCCCAAACCCCTGAACTGGGCACTGGTGGGGCACCGGGTGCGCTACCTGCTGCGCAGCCACCAGAACCTGCTCGAACTGAAGCAGGCCCAGGCCCGCCACGAGGCCGTGCTGGCCGCGATCCCGGACCTGCTGTTCGAGCTGGACCTGGAGGGGCGCTTCCTCGACTGCCATTCGCCGAATTCGGTCCTGCTGTCGCAGTCGCCCGAGCGGCTCGTCGGCCGCCTGATGAGCGAGGTGATGCCGCCGGATGTGGCTGCGGTCGGCCTGTCGGCGCTGCAGGCGGCCTATGCCCATGGCACCTCCTTCGGCAAGCAGTACGAGCTGGCGCTGCCGCACGGCCTGCGCTGGTTCGAGCTGTCTGTCGCCCGCAAGGCCACCGCCGGCGGGCAGCTGCCACGCTTCATCGCGCTGGCGCGGGACATCACGGGGCGCAAGGAGGTCGAACTGCGGGTGGCCCGGGCGGCCTACTTCGACGGCCTGACCGGTCTGCCGAACCGCGTGTCCTTCATGGAGCGCATCAGCCGGGAAATCGGGCGCGCCGACCATGCGCAGCACAAGCTGGCGGTGCTGTTCCTGGACCTCGACGGGTTCAAGACCATCAACGACACGCTGGGCCACAGTGCGGGCGACCTGATCCTGCAGGCCGCGGCCGATCGCTTCCGACTGGAATTGCGTCCGGCCGACATGGTGTCGCGTGCCAGCCCGGATGGGCTGGAGGTCGAGTTCGCCCGGCTGGGCGGCGACGAGTTCACCGCGCTGATCCTGGACATCGACGGACCGGACGATGCGCTGGTCGTCGCCCACCGGATCGGACAGGTGATGCGCCAGCCCTTCCTCATCGAGGGGCGGGCCGTCACGCTGACCACGAGCATCGGCATCGCGCTCTACCCCGACAACGGGCCGGACGCGGCGACGCTGCTCCGGCACGCCGACATGGCCATGTACCAGGCCAAGCGGGCGGGGCGCGACAGCGCCTGTCTTTACGGCTCGATGCCGGAGGTGTGACCGAGTCGGCGGGCGTTGTCGCTGGCGCGTTCGCTGACCGGGCTCAGACCGGCGCTCAGCACCGCCAGCGGCGTGTCCGTCATCAGCGACCAGGCGGTCTGCGGATGCACCATCGACCAGGGAATGGTCGACCAGTGCGCATAGGCCGTTGCCAGTTTCTGGGACGCATCCAGGCTGGCCAGCGTCATCGCCTGCAGGGATTCCTGCAGCGCGGCGAGCTTTTCCATGCCCATGGCGGTGAACTCTTCCTGGTCGACTGCGGACGGTTGGGCGCCGGCTGCGGCGAGTCGGGTGAGCCGGTGGTTCACCACGAAGGGGACGGCGGTTCCCAGCGCATGGATCTGCCGCTGGATGTCGGCGAGCGATCGTTGGGCGGAGGTGGTCACGGTTGATTCCTGTGTGGTGGAGAACCACACAGTACTCCAGTGACCTGACACCTGCCCGTTTGCAGCGCTTAGGGCCGTGTCTTTTTCCCCATGCGCTGGCGCGGAACGGCGACCGTGGCTGCCAGCGCCTGCAGCACGAACTCGCGCACCTTCTTGCGCTTGAGGTCGGTCGGCACCGTCAGCTTGAGGTGGCGGCGCTTCTTGCCGTCACCTTCCAGCAGGTGGTCCGGGTCTGCCAGTTCGGCGCCGCGGCTGAACTCCAGCATCACGTGCCGGGGGTGCGAGAAGATGCCGCAGAAGGGCGAGCCGGCGGAGAACAGGATCCCGCCGTACTTCACCTCCTCGCAGATGGCGGGATCGGCCGCCAGCACCAGCCCCCGCAGCCGGGAGACGAGATCGACGCGCACGTCCTCGTGCAGGAAGAGCGTGTCGAGCAGGTCATCGACCTTGTCGGTGTTCAGGAAACGATCGGACATGGGGGCTTCGGTAGCGGCTGGCGGGTTTACTTGAACAGGTCCTTCATCCGGTCGGTCCAGCTCTTGGCGGTCGGCGAGTGCTTGTCGCCGCCCTTCTTGAGCGACTCGTCCAGCTCCTTGAGCAGCTTGCGCTGGTGCTCGCTGAGCTTGATCGGGATCTCGATCTGGATGTGGCAGTACAGGTCGCCGGGGTAGTTCGAGCGGATGCCCTTGATGCCCTTGCCGCGCAGGCGGAAGGTCTTGCCGTGCTGCGTGCCTTCAGGCAACTCGATCTCGGCCTCGCCGCCCAGCGTCGGCACCGACACCGAGCCACCGAGTGCGGCCGTGATGACGCTGACCGGCACGGTGCAGTGCAGGTCGTCGCCGTCGCGCTCGAAGATGTCGTGCTGCTTGATGCGGATCTCGACGTAGAGATCGCCGGCCGGGCCTCCCTGCGTGCCGGGTTCGCCGTGGCCACGCAGCGCGATGCGCTGGCCTTCGTTGATGCCGGCCGGGATCTTGACTTCCAGCGTCTTCTGCTTCTTGACCTTGCCCTGGCCGTTGCAGGTGGTGCAGGGCTCGGGAATGATCTTGCCGGTGCCGTGGCAGTGCGGGCAGGTCTGCTGGATGCTGAAGAAGCCTTGGCGCAGATGCACCGTACCCGAGCCGTGGCAGGTCGTGCAGGTCTTGGCGCTGGTGCCTGGCTTGGCGCCGCTGCCGTGGCAGGTGTCGCACTCTTCCCAGGTGGGGATGCGGATCTGCGCTTCCTTGCCGAGTGCTGCCTCCTCGAGCGTGATCTCCATCGCGTAGGACAGGTCCGCGCCACGGTAGACCTGCTGGCCGCCGCGCCGCTGGCCACCGCCACCGCCGCCCTGGCTGAAGATGTCGCCGAAGATGTCGCCGAAGGCCTCGGCGAAACCGCCGCCGCCGAAGCCCTCCGGGCCGCCGCGGAAACCGCCCGCGTTCGGATCGACGCCCGCATGACCGAACTGGTCATAGGCCTGGCGCTTCTGGGCGTCGGAGAGCATCTCGTAGGCCTCCTTGACCTCCTTGAATTTCTCTTCGGACGCCTTGGCGCCGTCACCCTGGTTGCGGTCCGGGTGGTGCTTCATGGCCATCTTGCGATAGGCCTTCTTGATGTCGTCTTCGCTCGCGTTCTTGGCGACGCCGAGGACTTCGTAGTAGTCACGCTTTGCCATGGACAGTTCCGACAGCAGCAAGCCCGTTCCGATTGGACGGAGGCAGGCTTTTCAAACAGGAACGCCGCGCCGAGCAAACAGTGCTGCAGGCAGCACCAGTCTCGAACGCGGCGGGGACCACCAGCGGGTGGATCAGCAGATCACTTCTTCACTTCCTTGAACTCGGCGTCGACGACGTCCGGGTTCGACGGATCCGACTTCGGGGCCTCGCCGCCAGCCGCACCAGCCGCACCGGCGGCGCCTGCAGCACCCTGCTGGGCCTGCATGTCGGCGTACATCTTCTCGCCGAGCTTCTGGCTGGCGGTCATCAGCTCGTTGGTCTTGGCCTCGATCAGTTCCTTGTCGTCGCCCTTGATGGCTTCCTCGACGGCCTTGATCGCGGCTTCGATCTTGTCCTTCTCGCCGGCTTCGAGCTTGTCGCCGTAGTCGGTCAGCGACTTGCGCACCGAGTGGACCATGGCATCGCCCTGGTTCTTCGACTGCACGATCTCGACCTTCTTCTTGTCCTCGGCGGCGTTGACCTCGGCGTCACGCACCATCTTCTGGATCTCTTCTTCCGAGATGCCGGAGTTGGCCTTGATGGTGATCTTGTTTTCCTTGCCGGTGGCCTTGTCCTTGGCGCCGACGTGCAGGATGCCGTTGGCGTCGATGTCGAAGCTCACCTCGATCTGCGGCGTGCCGCGCTGGGCCGGCGGGATGCCCTCGAGGTTGAACTCGCCCAGCAGCTTGTTGCCCGTGGCCAGCTCGCGCTCGCCCTGGAACACCTTGATCGTCACCGCCGGCTGGTTGTCGTCCGCGGTCGAGAAGGTCTGTGCGAACTTGGTCGGGATGGTCGTGTTCTTGGTGATCATCTTGGTCATCACGCCGCCCAGGGTCTCGATGCCCAGGCTCAGCGGGGTGACGTCGAGCAGCAGCACGTCCTTGCGGTCGCCGCCCAGGACCTGGCCCTGGATGGCGGCACCGACGGCCACGGCTTCATCCGGGTTCACGTCCTTGCGCGGCTCCTTGCCGAAGAACTCCTTGACCTTGTCCTGCACCTTGGGCATGCGGGTCATGCCGCCGACCAGGATCACGTCGTCGATGGCGCTGACGGCCACGCCAGCATCCTTTATCGCGGTGCGGCAGGGGGCGATCGTGCGCTCGATCAGCTCTTCCACCAGCGACTCCAGCTTGGCGCGGGTCAGCTTGATGTTCAGGTGCTTCGGGCCGCTGGCGTCGGCCGTGATGTACGGCAGGTTCACGTCGGTCTGCGAGGAGTTCGACAGCTCGATCTTGGCCTTCTCGGCGGCTTCCTTCAGGCGCTGCAGGGCCAGCACGTCCTTGGTCAGGTCGACGCCTTGCTCTTTCTTGAACTCGGTGACGATGAAATCGATGATGCGCTGGTCGAAGTCTTCGCCGCCCAGGAAGGTGTCGCCGTTGGTCGACAGCACTTCGAACTGCATTTCACCGTCGACGTCGGCGATCTCGATGATGGAGACGTCGAAGGTGCCGCCACCCAGGTCGTACACCGCGATCTTGCGGTCGCCCTTGCCATGCTTGTCCAGACCGAAGGCCAGTGCGGCGGCGGTCGGCTCGTTGATGATGCGCTTGACGTCCAGACCGGCGATGCGGCCGGCGTCCTTGGTCGCCTGGCGCTGCGCGTCGTTGAAGTAGGCCGGCACCGTGATGACGGCTTCGGTCACTTCTTCACCGAGGTAGTCCTCGGCGGTCTTCTTCATCTTGCGCAGCACTTCGGCCGAGACCTGCGGCGGCGCCATGCGCTTGCCACGCACTTCCACCCACGCGTCGCCGTTGTCGGCGGCAGCGATGGTGTAGGGCATCAGGTCGATGTCCTTCTGCACTTCCTTCTCGGTGAACTTGCGACCGATCAGGCGCTTGACCGCGTACAGCGTGTTGCGCGGGTTGGTGACCGCCTGGCGCTTGGCCGAGGCGCCGACGAGGATCTCGCCGTCTTCCTGGTACGCAATGATGGACGGCGTCGTGCGCGCGCCTTCACTGTTCTCGATCACCTTCGCGGTGTTGCCTTCCATGACGGCCACGCACGAATTGGTGGTGCCGAGGTCGATGCCGATGATCTTGCCCATGGTGTTGAAGCTCCGGAAAATTGTTTGGTTGTCTGTGATCTGTGGCTTGTCCGGCCGGTTTCAAGGGGCATCGATGCCCCGGGACAACGGACAGGCCTGTTATTTGTGCTGGGTCAAGGCCTTACTTCGGCGCGGCCACGGTGACGAGGGCCGGGCGCAGCACCCGCTCGGCGATCAGATACCCCTTCTGCAGCACCATCACGACGGTGTTGGCGTCCTGGTCGGCGGGCACCACGCTGATGGCCTGGTGCTGGTGCGGGTCGAACTTCGTGCCGACCGGCGGGCTGATCTCGACGACCTTGTTGCGCTCCAGCGCCTGCACCAGCTGGCGCAGCGTGATGTTCACCCCCTCGAGCACCTGCTCCGGCGAGCCCTGGCCGCTGGCGTGGGTGGCCAGTGCGGCTTCGAGGCTGTCCTTCACCGGCAGCAGGCTCTCGGCGAACCCTTCGACCGCGAACTTGCGCGACTTGGCGATTTCCTCGTCGGCACGGCGGCGGGTGTTGTCGGCCTCGGCCTTGGAGCGCAGGTAGGCGTCGGCCAGTTCGACATTCTTGGCTTCGAGTTCGGCGATGTGTGCAGCGGCTTCGCTGGCGGCCGTCTCGGCCGTGTCCGCGGGCGGGGTGTTCAGCGACGCGGGCTCGGTGTCTTGGTAAGGGGAGGGGTTCTGGTTGTCGGACATTGGAGAGTCTTTTCCTTGCCTGTTTTTGCAGCGACTGGGTAGCGAAATGAGGTTGTCGCGCCAGACTTCAAGAGGGGCGTGTGACAGAAGTTGACGAAACACACCCGGACGAGGCTGTGATAACTGTCACACTTGCAGGCTGGAATGTCCGCGCGCTGTGCGGCCGGGGGAGTTCGGCCGGGGTGCGGGCATGTTTGCCGATGATGACCGAACCGATTTCACCCACCCCTGCCGAGCAGTCGCTCGACGACATCGCCGTGATGCTGGCACCGCTGGTGCGCTGGCTGCTGGTGCAGGGTATCCCGCTGAATGCACTGGTACGCACCCTGCGCGGGGTCTATCTGACCGAGGGCCACGATGATCTGGCCCGGCGTGGGCGCCGCGTGACCGATTCGGCCTTGAGCGTGCTCACCGGCATCCACCGCAAGGAGGTGCGCGCCTTCATGGAGGCCCACCACGAGCCGACGGGCGCGTCGGCGTCCGTGTCGCGCCTGACGCCGACCCCGGCTTCGGCGCTCTTCTCGCAGTGGATCACCGACCCGGCCTACCGGGAGCCGGCCGGCGAGATCCGGCGGGAGCTGCCGCGGCATGGTCCGGCCCCGAGCTTCGAGGCGCTGGCGCGCGAAGCCTCGCGCGATGTCCATCCCCGCACGCTGCTGGAAGAACTGGAGCGGCTGCAGCTGGTCGAGGTGCAGCCCGAGCGGGTGCGCCTGCTCTCCGACCGCTTTGTCCTGCCGCTGCACGATCCCGCTGCGGTGCACACGATGGCGGTCAACGTGGCCGACCACATCGCCGCAGCGGTGCACAACCTGCAGGCCGAGCTGCCGTCCGAGCGGCTGCTCGAACAGAGTGTCTTTGCCGACGGTCTGAGTGCGGCCTCGGCCCATCACCTGGGCGAGGTGGCGCGGCAGCTCTGGGGCGTGGCGCTGGAGGGCATGGTGCGCGAGGCGCACGCGCAGATCGCCCAGGATGCGGCGCGTGGTCGCCAGCCGACACCGGATCATTCCGATGAACGGAATACCCGGGCGCGCTTCGGGATTTATTACCATCTTGAAGTGAACAAATCGAACAACCCCGGGGAGGACTGAATGGCTGGGGTTGATCTGGCAGGAGATGAACAGATGCGTGTTTCGAATCGACGGATCGGGCTGGTGGTGGCGCTGGTGGCCGGGCTGCTGGCGGTGCTGGTGGCCTGTGGCGGTGGCGGTGGCAGCGTGGGGACCAATGGCACCGGCAGTCCGGTGCTGGTGGGTCTGAACGTGGGCACGGTGTCGGGCCTGGGCAGCGTGATCGTCGACGGCGCCCGCTACGACGACAGCGCCGCGAAGACCGAGGTCAGCCGCAATGGCACCGACGTCGAGGTGGGCGATGTGCGTCTGGGCCACCGGGTGTCGCTGGAATTCGGCGCGGATGCCAATGGTGCCAAGGTGCTGCAGCGCATCGAGCTGGTGCCGAGCGTCTCGGGCCGCATCAGCGAGCGCACCGGCGACACCGTCGGCGTGCTGGGCCAGACGGTCGCCGTCAACACCGACCCGGCCCGCGGACCGGTGACGGCCTTCGAGGCGCCGCTGAACAGCCTGGCCGACCTCCAGCTCGGCGATGCGGTGGACGTGCACGCACTGATGCAGCGCACCGGCGCTGCTCCCACCGATGTGCGGCTGGTGGCCACGCGCATCACCCGGCGCAGTGCGCTGGCGGGTGTGCGGGTCAGCGGGACGGTGGCCGCGCTGTCGGCGGCCGGCAGCGGCGGGGCGCGCAGTTTCCGGCTGGGGGCCTTGACGGTGCAGCTGCCGTCGTCGTCGGCGCTGCAGCCGCAGGGCATCGAGCTGCTGGACGGCCGCGCGGTGACCGTGTTTGCGGCCGAGTCGGCCTTTGATCCGGCCACGCTGCACCTCGACGCCAGCAAGGTGCAGGTGATGTCGATTGGCACGGCCGGCAGCGGCAGCACCGGCGCGGCCAGCACCCTGAGCCGCGCCGGACTGGTCGGCGTCTGGACCGGGACCTCGTTCGAACTGGACGGCGTGGGGCTGCTGGTCAATGCCGACACGCAGATCGTGTCCGCAGGGCAGCCGCTGGGCGATGGGGCCTATGTGCAGGCGACGGCGGTGCTGAACAGCAATGGCCGCTGGCTGGCGACCCGCATCGAGCGCCTGGGTTCCGCCACTGCCGGCGCCGAACTGCGGGGCACACTGGATGACTGGTCCGCCACGGCGCGCACGTTCAGCCTGCGCGACACCCTGGTGACGCTGGCGCCGACCGCGCAGATCGATCTGGCGGCCTGCCGCGCACCGTCGCTGGCGGATGACCTGTATGTCGTGGTCAAGGGAGTGGCCACCGCACAGGGCCTGACGGCCAGCACGGTGGTCTGTTCACCCGAGCCGGCGGGCACCAAGAGCCGGCTGGAGCGCCGCGGGCTGGTGCTGACCGTGGACCCCACGGCCCGCCGGCTGACGATGCGCCGCCGGCCGGGCGACCCGGTGCTGACGGTCACCTGGGCGGAGTCGGTCTACCTGGGCGAGCCGCTGACCGTGGCGGCGCTGGTGGCACTGGCCGGCACGTCGAGCGAGATCGAGGTCGAGGGCACGCTGTCAGCGGACTGGCTGCAGATGGCCGCCCGCAAGATCAAGCTGCATTCTGCGGACCGCTGACCGCGGCCCCGCGCTCAGGACTCGTCGTCTAGCGAGGCGCTCCAGCGCTGCCACTCGACCAGCTGGCGGCGGTCCGACTTGGTGGGCCGGCCCTGTTCCATGGCCACGGCCGGGTCGACCGCATACGGCCGGCGGACCTGCCACTCGGCCTGGGCGGCGATGCTCTCGGGTGTTTCGGTGTAGAGCAGCTGCGCCTGGGGCGCCGGGCCACGCGCTTCGGACAGCCCGAGCACCTGCACCTCGCGCGCCACCGGGCTGTTGCCCTGGCGCAGGCTCAGGCGGTCGCCGGGCCGCACCTCCCGCGAGGGCTTGGCGTGCTGGGCGTTGACCAGGACGCGGCCGCGCTCGATCTCGTCCCCCGCCAGCGTGCGGGTCTTGAAGAACCGCGCGGCCCAGAGCCACTTGTCGAGGCGCTGGCCCGGGATCGGCGCAGGCGGTGGGGGAGGGCGGGACTTGCTGCTCATCGGCTGTTGGACGGGTTGGGGTCAGGGGGCGTCGGATCGGCCAGAGGCAGGCGCACGGTGGCGTCCAGCCCGAGGGTGTGCCCGTCGGGATCGGTGCGATTGTCCAGCACCAGCGCGCCACCCAGCGACTGCACGATCTCCTGGCAGATCGCCAGCCCGAGGCCGGCGCCGGTGCGCAGGTTGTCCGCGCTGCGGCCGGCGGCGAAGGGGCGGAACAGGTGCGCGCGCTGCGCGGCCGGGATGCCGGGGCCGCTGTCGGCCATCGTCAGCGTGGCGTGGCGTGTGTCGCTGTGCAGCCGGATGGCGAGCGCCGAGCCGTCGGGCGTGGACTTGATGGCGTTGTGCAGCAGGTTGCGCACGAGTTCCCGCAAGGCCCAGGCATGGGCGCGCACGGGGGCCGGGTCGGTCTCGATCGAGAACTCCAGCCCGTGGTCGGCGATCAGGGCAGAAAGGTCGATCGCCACGTCACGGACCAGACCGGCCCAGTCGAGCACCGGTGCCTGGCCCTGCTGGCGCAATTGCTCGACCTTGGCGAGGGCCAGCATCTGGTTGGCCAGTTCGGTGGCGCCGTCCACGGTGTGCTCGATCTCGGCCAGCGCCTGCCCGGCGTCGATGTCGCCACGGCGGGCCGACTGGACCTGCGTCTTGAGCACCGCCAGCGGCGTGCGCAGCTGGTGCGAGGCGTCACGCACGAAGCGTTTCTGGTGGTCGAGCAGCTGAGACAGCCGCGCCATCATCGCGTTGTTGGCGTCGATCAGCGGCTGCAGCTCGCGCGGCGCCTCGTCGGCCACGAGGGGGGTCAGGTCGCCGTCGCCGCGCTGCTGCAGCTGGGCGCTGAGCTGGCGCACCGGCCGCGTCGCCCGCTGCACGACCCACACCACCACGCCCGCGATCACCGCGATCAGCGCGGCCTGGCGCCAGAGCGTGCCGAGCAGCAGCTCGCGGGCCAGCGAGTGGCGCAGCTCCAGCGTCTCGGCGACCTGGATCGTGGCCATGCCGACGCCGTCCCGTCCCGCCACCGGCTGCAGCAGCACCGCCACCCGCACCGGCTGGCCGCGGAATTCGGCGTCGTAGAAATCGACCAGCGCGGCATAGACGCTGCGTGCGGGCAGCGTGCCGCGCCAGACCGGCAGGTCCTCGAAGCCGGAAATCATGCGGCCCTGCATGTCGCTGATGCGGAAGTACATGCGGCTGCGGTTGTCGGCCTCGAAGGCTTCGAGCGCGGAGTAGGGCACCGTGGCGGTGACGACCGTGCCTTGTCCCTGCCCGTCCGGGGCGATGTCCAGGTGTTCGCCGAGCGCCTTGGCCGAGGCCAGCAGCGTGCGGTCGTAGGCGGTGTCGGCCGACTCCAGCGCCTCGCGGTAGACGCTGACCGAGTTGATCAGCACCAGCACCGCCACCGGCCCCAGGATGCCGATCAGCAGATAGGCCCGCAGCGACAGGTGTTCGTGCAGCCGGTGCCAGCGGGCGAGGAGTGACAAGGGCTCCGGCATCGGGATTCAGGCCGCGGCCTTGAGCAGATAGCCCAGACCGCGCAGCGTGACGAGCTGCGCGCCGGTCTGGGCCAGCTTCTTGCGCAGGCGGTAGACCACGACCTCGATCGCCTCGGCCTGCACGTCGGCTTCACCCGGAAAGACCAGCTCGAACAGCCGCTCGCGCGCCACCGCATGGCCGGGCCGGGCGAGCAGGGCGCGCATCAGCGCGAGTTCGCGCGCGGTCAGCTCCATCGGGGCGCCGTGCAGGTAGACGGCGCCGCTGTCGGCATCCACGTGCAGGCCGCAGAAGGTGTCGGGCTGCCGGCTCGGTCCGCTGCCGGCCGCGCCGGAGCGACGCACCAGCGCCCGCACCCGCGCCTCCAGTTCGTCCAGATCGAAGGGTTTGGCGAGATAGTCGTCCGCGCCGGTGTTCAGGCCCAGGATGCGGTCGCCGACCGTGCCGCGGGCGGTCAGGATCACCACCGGCGTGGTCCAGCCGGCGCTGCGGGCGCGGCTCAGCACCTCCAGACCGTCCAGCCCGGGCAGGCTCAGGTCGAGCAGCACCACGTCCGGCTGGCTGGCCTCCCAGCGGTCGAGCGCGCGGGCGCCGTCGTCGCAGCCAACGACCTGGATGCCGCGCCGCTCGAAGGCGCGGCGCAGCGTGGTCTGCATCGTGGCGTTGTCTTCGATCAGCAGGAGTTTCATGGGCGGGAGCCTAGCGCGTCGGCCCCCGAAGCTTGTCCCTCTGGAACCCCGCATTTCCCCTAGGTACTCGGACAGCCGTTTGACAGACAGCGCGGCCACCATCGCTGCTGTCCCGTTCAGAATCATCCCCCCACCATCCGCCCAGGAGTTCCCCCATGCGTCGCGACACCTTCCTCAAGTCTCTGGCCGCCATGGCTGCTGCGGGCGTGCTGCCTGCACAGGCCGCCGACGTCAACCTCAAGATGATGATCCCCGCCAACCCGGGCGGTGGCTGGGACGGCACCGGCCGCGCGCTGGGCAAGGCCATGCAGGACGCGGGTGCCGTCAACACCGTGCAGTACGAGAACAAGGGCGGCGCGGCCGGCGCGATCGGCCTGGCGCAGTTCGTCAACGGCAGCAAGGGCGACGCGAACACGCTGATGGTGATGGGCGCCGTGATGATCGGCGGCATCATCACCGGCAAGCCGCCGGTGTCGCTGACCGCCGCGACCCCGGTGGCGCGCCTGACCAGCGAATACAACGTCTTCGTCGTGCCGGCCGAGTCGCCGTTCAAGACGATGAAGGACGTGGTCGATGCCGTGAAGAAGGACCCCGGCAGCGTCAAGTGGGGCGGTGGCTCGCGCGGATCGACCGAACACATCGCCGCGGCCATGCTGGCGCGCGAGATCGGCGTTGACGCGACCAGGATCAACTACGTGCCCTTCCGTGGCGGTGGCGAGGCGATCGCGGCCATCCTGGGCGGCAACGTCTCGGTCGGTGGCAGCGGCTACAGCGAGTTCCAGCAGTACATCGACTCCGGCAAGATGCGCCCGATCGGCGTCACCTCGCCGACCCGCCTGAAGCTGGCACCGACCGTGCCGACCATGAAGGAGCAGGGCTACAACGTCGAGATCGGCAACTGGCGCGGCGTCTACGGTGCTCCCGGCATCACCCCGGCCCAGCGCAAGGCCCTGACCGACCTGCTGCAGAAGACCGTCAAGTCCAAGGGCTGGATGGAGGCGATGGAGAAGAACGGCTGGACCGACGCCTGGCTGGCTGGCCCCGCCTTCGACGAGTTCGTCGACCGCGAGTTCGCCGCGCTGCGCGCCACGATGGTCAAGGCCGGGATGATCTGAACCATGGCCGACACTGCGCGTGATGCCCTGCTGGCCGAGTCCCGGCGGCACCAGACCTGGCTGGGTGCCGGGGTGGTGGTGCTGGCGCTGGGGCTGGCGTGGGGAGCGATCTCCATTTCCTCCGAGGCGGGTTACGCGGGTGTCGGCCCCAATTTCCTGCCCTGGGTGGTGTCGGTCCTGCTCGGCCTGTGCGGCCTCTGGCTCATCTGGGAGGCCCGCACCGGCGGCTTCCGCGACATGGAAGAGACGGACGGCGCCGACCGTGGCCACTGGCCCGGCTTCGCCTGGGTCACGGCCGGCATCGTGCTCAACGCGGTGCTGATCACCAAGATCGGCTTCATCCTCAGTTGCGCGCTGTGCTTCGTGCTGGCGGTGCGCGGCTTCAAGTCGTCGGAAGGGCGGCTGGACCTGCGCCTGCGCGCCTGGATCACCGACGCCCTGATCGGCATGGCCATCTCGGCGCCGGTCTACTGGATGTTCACGAAGGCGCTGGCCATCAGCCTGCCCGGACTCACCGCGACGGGCTGGCTCTGACATGGATGCGCTGCACATCTGGAACAACCTGCTGCAGGGTTTCCTGACCGCGGGCACGCCCATCAACCTGCTGTGGGCGCTCGTGGGCTGCACGCTCGGGACGGCGGTTGGCGTGCTGCCCGGCATCGGGCCGGCCACCGCGGTGGCGATGCTGCTGCCGATCACGCTGAAGGTGGAGCCGACGGCGTCGATGATCTTCTTCGCCGGCATCTACTACGGCGCGATGTACGGCGGCTCGACCACCTCGATCCTGCTGAATACGCCGGGCGAGGCCGGCTCGATGGTCACCGCGCTCGAAGGCAACAAGATGGCCAAGAACGGCCGCGCCGGTGCGGCGCTGGCCACGGCGGCGATCGGCTCCTTCGTCGCGGGCACCATCGCCACGGTGCTGGTGACGCTGTTCGCCCCGGTGGTCGCGACCTACGCCATCCGCCTCGGCCCGCCCGAATACTTCATGCTGATGCTGCTGGCCTTCTGCACCGTCAGCGCCGTGCTCGGCCAGAGCACGCTGCGCGGCCTGACCGCACTCGGCATCGGTCTGGCGATGGGCCTGATCGGCATCGACCAGATCTCCGGCCAGGCCCGCTACACCGGCGGCGTGCCCGAGTTCATGGACGGCATGGAGGTCGTGCTGGTCGCGGTCGGCCTGTTCGCGGTGGCCGAGGCGCTGTATGCAGTGCTCTTCCAGGGCCGCACGCAGGAGACCCAGAACAAGCTCACCTCGGTCCACATGACCCGGCTGGAATGGCGTCGCTCGTGGCCGGCGTGGTTGCGCGCGACAGCGATCGGCTTCCCCTTCGGCACGATCCCGGCCGGCGGCAGCGAGATCCCGACCTTCCTGAGCTATGCGACGGAAAAGAAGCTCTCGAAGCACCCCGAGGAGTTCGGCACCACCGGCGCCATCGAAGGCGTGGCCGGCCCGGAAGCGGCCAACAACGCCGCGATCACCGCGACGCTGATCCCGCTGCTGACGCTGGGCATCCCGACCTCGAACACGACGGCCATCCTGCTCGGTGCGTTCCAGAACTACGGTATTCAACCAGGACCGCAGCTCTTCGACACCAACGCCAAGCTGGTCTGGGCGCTGATCGCCTCGCTCTACATCGGCAACGTGATGCTGCTGATCCTGAACCTGCCGCTGGTGGGGCTGTGGGTCAAGCTGCTGAAGATCCCGAAGAGCTACCTGTACGCGGGCATCCTGATCTTCGCGACGGTGGGTGTCTACGGGATGCGCCAGAGTTCCTTCGACCTGCTGCTGATGGTCGCGATCGGCTTGCTGGGTGTGGTGATGCGCCGCTTCAGCTTCCCGACGGCGCCGGTGATCGTGGGCATGATCCTCGGCCCGCTCGCGGAAGCGCAGATGCGCAACGCGCTGTCCATCGGCGAAGGCCAGTGGGGCGTCTTCCTGGAGCGGCCGATGTCGGCGACGCTGCTGGTGGTGGTGCTGATGGTGCTAGTCTTGCCGCGCCTGATGAAACTGAGGAAGAAAGGTTGATCCATGCTGCGGTGTCTCCTCGATGGGGATGCGCTGACCTGGCTGCTGAGCCCGGACAGCGACCCGGCCCACGATGACCACCGCCTGGCCTGGCTCGCCGAAGCCCAGCGGCAGCGGGCCACGCTGCTGATTCCCGCGACGGTGCTGGCCGACTGGCTGGTGGAGACCGGGCCGGCCGGTGATGCGGCGTTCAAGGCGCTGCGCTCGTCACGGCCGGTCGAGGTGAGCACGTTCGACGAGCGCGCCGCCCGCGAACTGGTCCGCCTGCACACCTTCGCCAGCACGACCGACGACGACCGCTGGTCCCGCGCCAGCCGCGAGCAGCGGCAGCTGGTGGCACTGGCCGTCGTGCGGCAGGCCTCGCTGGTGGGCGAGGCGCCGCGGCTGGATGCGGCGGCCGCGCTGGCCGGGGTGGTCTTCGTGTCGATGGGCGACCTCAGCTCGCTCGGTGCGCCGCCGCAGCTCAGCCTGCCGCTGGATGCGCCGGACGCCGGTGCGCTCGCGTCCGTGGCCCCGCTGTCGCCGCTGGACAAGGGGGTCTTCAGCGATCTGGCGCAGGCCTTCAGCGCCTTCGATCTGCTGGTGTCCGAGCCAACGCCCTCGGAGACCCCGGCGCCGTGAGCACGCGGCGCCTGTGGGACATCTCGCCGCCGGTCAGCCCGGCAACCCCGGTATTCCCTGGCGACCAGCCCTACACCCAGCACTGGACGGCCCAGCTCGGCCCGGGCTGCGCGGCCAATGTCAGCGCGATCACGCTCTCGCCCCACCTCGGCGCCCATGCCGATGCGCCGCTGCACTACGCCGACGGTGCTGCCTCGATCGGCGAGGTCGATCTCGCGCCCTTCCTGGGGCACTGCCGCGTGGTCCATGCGATCGGCTGCGGCCCGCTCATCCGGCCGGAGCACCTGCGCCATGCCGCCGCGGGCCTGCCGCCGCGGGTGCTGGTGCGCACCTGCCAGCGGGCGGCGACGGTCTGGACGGCCGAGTTCACCGCGTTCGCGCCCGAGACGATCGACTGGCTGGCGGGGCAGGGCGTGCGGCTGGTGGGCATCGACACGCCCTCGGTCGATCCGGCGTCCAGCGAGACGCTGGAGAGCCACCAGCGGCTGCTGCAACTGGACCTGCGGGTGCTGGAGAACCTGGTGCTCGACGCGGTGCCCGCGGGTGACTACGAGCTGATCGCGCTGCCGCTCCGGCTGGTGCTGGCGGATGCGTCGCCGGTGCGGGCGGTGCTGAGGTCGCTGTCGGCCGTGGCCTGAGCGGACCCGGCCTTGCGCGACTGCTTGTCCCGGTACATGCGCGCATCGGCGACGCCCATCAGCCTGGCAAATTCCTGCCCGTCGTCCGGGTAGACCGCCCAGCCGATGCTCGCGGTCGCGCGCAATGCGGTCTGGACACAGTCCAGGTAATGGACCGCCTCGAACCGGGCGCGCAACTGCTCGGTCGCCTGCGCCATGCGGGTCTGGTCGATCGGGCCGAACATCAGCACGGCAAATTCGTCGCCGCCCAGCCGGGCGCAGAAATCGCCCTCGCGGGTGGATTCCTTCAGCCGCAGCGCCACCGATTGCAGCAGCTGGTCCCCGGCGGCGTGGCCGAGGCGGTCGTTGACGGGCTTGAATTCGTTCAGGTCCAGCGCGACCAGCCCGAAGCGGGACTCGCTCCGCCGGGCGTTGGCGACCGAGCGCTTCAGGACCTGGTCGAAGTAGCGGCGGTTGCCCAGTCCGGTCAGCGCGTCGTGCATGGCCATGATGCGCATGGCTTCGCGGGTGCGCTTGTGCTCCTCGACCTCGTCGTGCAGGTTCTGGTTGAGCCGGATGGCCTCGATGGCGGTGCGCGAGGCGGCGTGGGCCTTGTTGAGCACGAATCCGAGCCAGCCGAGGGCGATGACCAGCAGCAGGAGGTGGATCTGGTCCCCGAACGCCAGGTAACGCTGGAGAAAGTGCGCCATCAGCGGCCCCAGCGTGGCGACGCTGATCGCCATGTAGTGCGCCGGCATCACCGCAAAGCTCAGGCTGCCCACCGCCACCACGGCCGACAGCAGGATGAACAGGAGCGCGTCCTGGATCGGGGGTGCACTGTCCGGCAGCAACCAGCTGGACACGCCGTAGAACCCGGACGCGATGGCGCCGATGCCGATGCGGATGCGCAGCAGGCGGCGGTAGTTGTGGCCGTACAGACCGTGTCGCTGGACACGGTGCTCCAGCCACAGCACGCCCGCGCAGGCGGTGCTGAACAGCAGGCTCCAGAGCCCGATGTCCCGCAGCGACACGCCGCCGGTGAACATGACCACCGCCACGGCGGATGCGCCGGCCAGCATGCTCAGCATGTTGCCCCTGGCGTGCCCGAAAAAGATGCGTGCGCACTCCAGATCGACGCGCGCCTGCAGCGTCGCCTCCCGGTCGGGGGGCGATGTTGCCGACATCGAATCGAGTCGATCGGTCGCGGGTTCCTGGATGATGCGAGTCCCCTGGCAGCGCCGCGGGGACACGGCCCGCGGTGCCAGGGATTCTGGTCCGCCCGGGCTTCAGGGGTGGCGCGGAACAGTCGGCCGGCGGGCGGCCAATTCCCGCTGGCGCCTGGCGATTTCCGGCCTCAGACCTTGGCGCCCAGCGCCAGCGCGCGCTGGCGCTGTCCTTCGAGCAGCGCCGCCCGTGGCTGCGCATCGGCGTGCACGGCCCAGCCCGCCGTGTTGCGCTCCACCAGACCGCGCAGCGCGTCGATCCATGCCGGGTGGTCGTTCAGGCAGGGGATGTGGTCGTAGCGCTGTCCGCCCGCCTTGAGAAAGACGTGCTTGCCCTCGATGGCGATCTCCTCCAGCGTTTCCAGGCAGTCCGCGGGGAAGCCGGGGCAGAAGATCTGCAGATGCTTCACGCCCTTCTTCGCCAGCGCCTGCAGCGTCGGCTCGGTGTAGGGCTCCAGCCACTTGGCCTTGCCGAAGCGGCTCTGGAAGCTGAGCGAGAGCGCATCCTTGCCCAGGCCGAGCCGCTCGCCGAGCAGGCGCCCGGTCTTGTAGCAGTGGCAGTGGTAGGGGTCGCCCAGCGTCAGCGTGCGTTCGGGCACGCCGTGGAAGCTCAGCAGCAGGTGGTCGCCACGGCCTTCGCGCGCCCAGTGGTCCTGCACGCGGCGGGCGAGGGCGTCGATGTAGCCCTCGTCGTCGTGGTGCTGGCGGATCCAGCGGATCTCGGGCAGCGTGCGCTGGCGCAGCTGCCAGTGGTGCACGTCGTCCATCACGCTGGCGGTGGTCGTGCCCGAATACTGCGGGTACATCGGCACGACCAGGATGCGGTCGCAGCCCGCCGCCTTCAGCGCATCGAGTTCGCCGGCGATCGACGGATTGCCGTAGCGCATCGCGTGGCGCACGGTGAGCGCCAGGCCGTGCGCGGTGGCGCTGGCCTGCAGCAGCTCGGCCTGCTTGCGCGTCCAGACCGCCAGCGGCGAGCCTTCGGGCGTCCAGATGCTGGCGTACTTGGCGGCGGACTTGGCCGGGCGGGTGCGCAGGATGATGCCGTGCAGGATCGGCTTCCACACCGCGGCGGGAATCTCCACCACCCGCTGGTCGCTGAGGAACTGCGCCAGATAGCGCCGCACCGCCGGAGCGGTCGGCGCATCGGGCGTGCCGAGGTTGACGAGCAGCACGCCGACGCGGGCCGGGCTGCCGTGGCGGTATTCGGGTTCGGGTTGGGTTTTCATGGCGGGTGCATTCTCGCCGAGCCGGGCAAATCCCGTGCTTCGTGGACACTGCACGCATGATTGCCGCACTCACCCTCGACCTCGACGACACCCTCTGGCCCGTGATGCCGACCTTGCTGCGCGCCGAAGCCGCGCTGCAGGACTGGCTGCGCACCCACGCGCCCGCGACGGCCACCGCCTTCGATGTGCCGACCCTGCAGCGCCTGCGCGGCGAAGTCGCGCGCCGGCACCCCGCACTGGCGCACGACATGACCACGCTGCGCCTGATCACGCTGCGCGAGGCCCTGACCACGTCCGGCGACGACCCGGCGCTGGCCGAACCCGCCTTCACCGTCTTCTTCGCCGAGCGCCAGCGGGTGCAGTGGTACGCCGATGTCCGGCCGGCGCTGGAGCGGCTGGCGGCGCGTTTTCCGCTGCTGGCGCTGTCCAACGGCAACGCCGAACTGGCGGCGACCGGGCTGTCGGCCTACTTCGTCGGAGCGGTGAGCGCGCGCGGCTGCGGGGTGGCCAAGCCGGCGCCGCGCATCTTCGAGGTGGCCTGCGCGGAGCTGCGCTGCACGGCGGGGCAGGTCATGCACGTCGGCGACGACTGGCGGCTCGACGTCGTCGGCGCCCGCCAGGCGGGCTTGCACACCGCGTGGATCCGGCGCCCGGAGGCGGCGCTGCACCACGGCCCCGCCAGCCCGGCCGAGGACGCGGCGCCCCCCGGCCAGCACCTCCATCTGGACGACCTGCTCGCGTTGGCGGACGCCCTGGGCGCCTGAAAAGACGCTGCCGTGCAGGGAAATCTGCGCGGTGATTGGCGGGTTCATCACGCCTTGGGCGTGCGGGCGGTGGCACCACACTGGCGGGCATTCATGGGTCCGTCTGCCAGTGAGCACCTCCTCCGATCCCCGTACCGCTGACCGCGCAGTGGCCGCGCCCGCCAGTCCGCCTGCACAGGTGGAGGCGCGGCTCAGCGCTGCGATCCGGGACCTGTCCGCTGCCGCGCCGCCCGCGCCGACCCGGTCGGTCCCGGCGGCCGAGTGGCTGATGGAATCGGTCGGCGTGCTGCTGCAGGCGCCGCGCGATGCCGACGCCTTGCGCGCGCTGGTGCTGCATCTGGCGTCCAGCCTGCACTGCGACCGCGTGGCGCTGGGCCTGCGCCGGCAGACCCGCGCGGATCTGGAGGTGCTGGCGGTGTCCGACCTGCCGCGCCTGTCCGATGCGGCCGAACTGGTGCGCGATCTCCACGCCGCGATGCAGGAGGCCGCGGTGAGCGCCTGCACGCTGACCCATCCCGCCCGCCGACACGGTCCGATGCAGGCGGGGCTGGCCCATGTGCAGCTCAGCCGGTCGATGGGCGCCTGCGCCGTCTGCACCGTGCCGCTGGGCGGCGAGGGCGTGGTGCTGGGGGCGCTGACCTTCCAGCGCGACCTCGGCGCCCCGTTCCGCACCGAGGAAATCCTGCGACTGGAACAGGCCGCGACCTATTTCACCCCCTTGCTGCGCCTCTATCTGACCCGGGCCGCGCCCCGGCGATCGGCGGCGCTGCTCGCCTGGCCGAGCTGGCTGGAGCCACTGCGCCGCCATGTCTGGCCGCTGGCGCTCGGCGCGACGCTGGTGATCGGCCTGCTGCCGGTGCACCGCGAAGTGGTGGCGCCGACGCGGGTGCAGGGCCTGCACGAGCGGCAGCTGGTGGCGCCGCGCGACGGCTTCATCTCGGTCGTCTACGCCCGCCCTGGAGCGCAGATCCAGGCCGGCCAGTCGCTGATCGACTTCGACGGGGAACAGGCCTCCAGCGAACTGCGGGCCGCCGAGGCCACGCTGTCCCAATCGGAAAGCGCTGTCAGCGAGGCGCTGGCCCGCCACGACCAGGCGCAGATCGTGGTCCAGATGGCCAAGGTCGACGAGGCGCGCGCCCGTGCGGACCTGGCCCGGCGCGATCTGGAGCGCGGCCGCGTGCTGGCGCCACTGACCGGCGTGGTGGTGTCGGGCGACCTGAGCCGCTCCATCGGCGCGCCGGTCAAGCGTGGCGAGGTGATGATGACGGTGGCGCCGGGCGATGGCTTCCGGCTGGTGCTGTGGGTGGACGAGCGCGACATTGCCGGCGTGCAGGTCGGCACGATCGGCGCGCTGCGCGTGGCGGCCCGCCCGGGCCAGGCGCTGCCCATGACCGTGACCCGCATCACGCCGGTGGCCCGTGTGCGCGAAGGGCGCAATGGTTTCGAGGTGGAGGGCGCGCTGGTCTCGGCCGAAGCCACGCTGCGCCCCGGATTCGAGGGCGTGACCCGCCTCGACACCGGCCGCCACCCGCTGGTGGCCGACCTGTTCGGACGCCTGTTCGACTGGCTGCGCATGGGCTGGTGGACCCTGCTCGGATGACGCCCGACCTGACCATGGCCGCGGGCGGCGAGGCGGTCGACCCGGTTCCGCTCGACAGCCCGCTCTGGTACCGGGTGGCGAACATCGTGCCGCGGCTGCGCCCGACCGTCCGTGTGCGCCACCGCAGTGCCGATGGCGTCGTGCGCCATGTGCTGGCCGACCAGCTGAGCGGGCGCCACCACCTGCTCGACGAGGCCGGCTGGTCCTTCATCGGCCGCTTCGACGGCCGCCGCACGATCGGCGAGATCTGGACCTGGCTGAGCACTCACGTGCCGCAGCCGCCCACCCAGCACGAGGTGCTGGAGTGGCTGGCGACACTCGACAGCGCCGGGCTGCTGCAATGCGACCGCCTGCCGGACCTGCAGGCTCTGATGCGCGGCGAGCAGCAGGTGGACCGCCGCCGCCGCCGTGCCACGCTCAATCCCCTGTCCTGGCGCGTGCCGCTGGGCGACCCGACCCGCTGGCTGATCCGGCTCGATCCGCTGGCCCATGCGCTGGCGCATCCGCTGGCGCAACTGGCGGCCGTGCTGCTGGTCTGCATCGGCCTGATGCAGGTGGCGCTGCAGTGGCCGGCGCTGCAGGCGGACGTGCGCGAGCGCCTGACCAGCCCGGCTTTCCTGGCGCTGAGCTGGGGCATCTACCCCTTCATCAAGGCGCTGCATGAACTCGGCCACGCGCTGGCCGTGCGGCACTGCGGCGCGGAGGTGCGCCACGTCGGCATCGGTTTTCTCTATCTGGTGCCTGCGCCGTATGTCGATGCGTCAGCCGCCACCGGCCTGGCCTTGCGCCGGCAGCGCATCCTGATCAGCGCCGCTGGTGTGCTGGTCGAGTGCGTGCTGGCCGCGGTCGGCGTGCTGGTCTGGGCGGCGGTGCAGCCGGGGGTCGTGCGCGATCTGGCGCTGTCGGTGGCGCTGGTGGGCGGCGTGTCGACGCTGCTGGCCAACGCCAACCCGCTGGTCCGCATGGACGGCTACCACGTGCTCACCGACGCCCTCGACCTGCCCAATCTGGCGCAGCGCAGCCGCCGCTGGTGGCTGGACCAGGTTCAGCGCCTGCTCGGTGCCGCGCCCGGATCGCCGCTGCCGCCGCAGACGTGGCTGCAGCGCGGTGTGACGCTCGCGTATGCGCCGGCGGCGTGGCTGTTCGGGATGCTGGTCGCGCTGTCGGCCTGCCTGTGGCTGGCGCAGACGGCGGCGATGCTGGCGCTGATGGCGGGGGCCATCGCACTGTGGATGCAGTGCGTGCTGCCGCTGGCGAACGGCCTGCGCTGGCTCGCCCATGCCCCCGCCCTGAACGGGCGGCGCCTGCGCTCCTCGGTGATCGGTCTGGGGGGCGCCGCCGTGCTGGCCGCGGCCGTGCTGCTGCTGCCCTTGCCACAGGCCACGGTCGCGCAGGCCCAGGCCTGGATGCCGGAGGAGGCGCTGGTGCGTGCCCCGGCCGACGGGTTTGTCACGTCCATCGAGACACCGGGCGAGCAGCTGGTCCAGCCCGCGACCCCCCTGCTGACGCTCGGCAACGACGACCAGGCGGTCGAGCTGGCCCACCTGCGGGCGCGCCGTCTGGAGCTGGAGGTGCAGGTCAACCGGCTGCAGGCCCGCGACGCGGCGGCCGCCCAGCGCGCCGAATCCGAAGCAGGTGCCCTGCAGGCGCGCGAAAGCGAATTGGCCGCGCGCATCGCGCAGATGGCGATGCGCAGCAGCCGCGCCGGCCGCGTCAGCTGGATCGATCCGCAGACGCTGCTCGGCCGCCATGTGCAGCGCGGCGAGGTGCTGGGCTATGTGCTGGCGGACGACCGGCTGGTGGCACGCACGGTGGTGCCCGGCGAGGACATTGCCTGGCTGCTGTCCGGCGTGCGGGCGGTGTCGGTGATGCGGCCGGAGGCGGTCGGGCAGGTGCATGCGGGCCGCTGGGACGGCGTGGTGCCGGAGACCGGCTCCGTGCTGCCCGCGGCGGCGCTGGGCGTGCAGGCCGGCGGGCGCATCGAGACCGATCCGGCCGATGCGGACGGCCTGCGCACGCTGCAGCCTGTCGCGGTCATCGACGTCCAGGTGCCGGATCTGGCGGTGCAGCGGCTCGGCGCGCGGCTGCTGGTGCGCTTCGACCATGGCGCGCAGCCACTGGGCGCCCGCTTGCTGCGCCGCTTGCAGCAACTCACGCTGCGCCACCTCGGCGACGCCACCGACGTGCCCGGAGGCCGCTGAGATGCCGGTCGCGGCCAGGGTGTCGGCCATCGCGCTGGTGCGGCCGGGGCCGGTCTGGGGCGCATATCCGCAGCGGTCCGCGCCGCGCCCGTTCGCGCTGGCGGTGCAGACCGCCTGGCGGGTGCACTGCGGGCGTCCGGCCTTTCTGGCGTCCCTGCGCGGCCCCGCCCCGGACGCTGCGGCGTGGACACGCACGCTCTACCGCCTGCGCAGCGAGGGCTACACGCCGAAGCTCTGCGCCCGGGTCTTCCTCCGCCTGGCCGGTCTGGTGCAAAGCCACCTCGGCTTCGTGCCGCACGAGTCGCAGTACCTGGCGGCCTGGACGATGCTGCAGGGCTGTCTGGTCGAGATGGCCACCGGCGAGGGCAAGACGGTGGCGATGTTTCTGGCCGCGGCCTGCGCCGGGCTGGCGGGCGTGCCGGCCCATGTGCTCACCGCGAATGACTACCTCGCCGAGCGCGACGCCGCCGAACTGGAGCCGCTCTATGCCGCACTCGGTCTGCGCGTGGGCTGTGTCACGGCGGCCTCCACGCCGGCGCAGCGCCGCGAGGCCTACGGCGCCGAGGTGACCTACGCCGCCGCGCGCGAAGTGGCGTTCGACCACCTGCGGGACCGGGTGGCGCATGGGCGGGCGGGCGGGCGGCTGGCCTGGTCGGATGCGGCAGACCCGGAACGCGGGCCGCTGATGCGCGGACTCTGTCTGGCGCTGATCGACGAGGCCGACAGCGTGCTGTGCGACGAGGCCCGGGTGCCGCTGGTCCTGTCCGGCCATGGCGCGCAGGCCCTGTCCGAGGACGCCTTGCGTGCGCTGCTGGGCTGGGCGCGGGCGCTCGACACCGGGCGGCATGCCATGGTCGTGGCCGCCACCGGCAGCGGCGCGGCCACCGTGCGGCTGACCCGCGCCGGCCGCGACTGGCTCGCCGCGCAACCCTGGGCGGCGCAGCGGCCGTGGTCCGATCTGCGCTGGCGCGAGGACTGGGTGCTGCGGGCGCTGACCGTGCTGCACGCCCTGACCCGCGACCGCGACTATGCGGTCCAGGACGACACCATCGTCTTCATCGACCCCATCACCGGCCGGGCAGCACCCGAACGGCAGTGGTCGCGCGGCCTGCACCAGCTGCTCGCGCTGAAGGAGTCGCTGCCGATGCCCGCCGCGCAGCAGACCCTGGCGCAGCTCACCTACCAGCGCCTGTTCAGCCGCTACCACCAGATCGGCGGCATGAGCGGCACGCTGGCCGAGGTGGCGCTGGAGATGGCGCTCACCTACGGCACGCCGGTCCTGCGCATTCCCCGCCACCACCCGTCGCGGCGGCAGGACCTGGGCGTGCAGATCCACCGTGACGCCGAGGCGCGCTGGCAGGCTGTCGTCGAGCGCACGGCCGCGCTGGTCGCGCAGGGCCGCCCGGTGCTGATCGGCACCGCCTCGGTCGCCGACTCGGAGCAGCTCGCGCTGCGGCTGCGCGCCCGCGGTCTGCGGCCGATGGTGCTCAACGCCGTGCAGAGCCGGCTCGAACACGAGGTCATCGCCCGCGCCGGCCAGCCCGGCCGCATCACGGTGTCCACCCAGATGGCGGGCCGTGGCACGGACATCCGCCTGAGCGCCGACGTGCGCGCGGCGGGGGGGCTGCATGTCATGGCCTGCGCCGATGCGCTGGCGTCGCGGCAGTGGCGCCAGCTCGTCGGGCGATCCGCCCGTCAAGGTGACCCCGGATCTGCCGAAACACTGGTGTGCGTCGGAGAAGGGCTGTTGTTCCAGCGGCTGCCGCACTGGCTGCTCGCTACGCTTGTGCATCGTCCGGCGGCCTCGCGCTCGTCGGGGGCGGCCTGGCGTGTGGCGATGTGGCTGGACGAGTGGGCGCAGACGCGCGAGCGGCGCGCCCTGCTGCGCCAGGACCGTGCCGGGTCCGGGCGACTGGCCTACAGCGGGTGGGAAGAATGATGAGCTTGGAGTGTGCGGTGGTGGATCTCGGTCACGGTCTCGGTCGGTCGCGGATGCGCCGATCGGTCCTGCGCGCAGCTGTCTGGCTGGCGGGCGGGCTGCTGGCAGTCGCTGGACAGGCGGCGCCGCTGGCGTGCCTGATCGAGCCGTCGCAGGTGGTGGACATCGGCAGCCCGGTGGTCGGCGTGATCGCGACGGTGGCGGTCGAGCGCGGCGACGTGGTGCGCCGCGGCGAGGTCGTGGCCACGCTGCGGCGCGAGGTCGAGCGCGCCAACCTGAGTGCCGCCAGCAACCGCTCGGAGGTGCAGGCCGAACTGCGCGCCGCACGCGCCGCAGCCGACCTCGCGCGCAGCAAGCTGGTGCGCGCCGAGGACCTGCGCCGGCAGAATTTCATCTCCGAAGTGGCGGTGGAGCAGGCCCGCTCGGAAGCCGAGGTGGCCTACCGCCGCGTCGACGCCGTGCGCGAGCAGCAGCGCGCCGCCGCCGGTGACACCGAGACCGCACGCTCGCAGTTCGCGCAGCGTGAACTCGTCGCCACCATCGACGGCGTGATCGTCGACCGCTTTCTCAACCCCGGCGAGCGGGTCGACGACAAGCCGATCCTGCGCATCGCCCGGCTCGATCCGCTGCGGGTCGAGCTGGTGCTGCCGCTGTCGGACCTGGGCCGCCTGAAGGCCGGCGACACGGTGCAGATCAAGCCCGATTACCCCGGGGCCACGCGCAAGTCCGCCACGGTCGAGCGGGTGGACAAGATCGTCGACGCCGCCAGCCGCACCTTCCGCGCGCGGCTGACGCTGCCGAATCCGGACCACGGCGTTCTGGCCGGTGTGCGCTGCCAGCCCGAATGGGCGACCGCCACGCCAACGGCCGGCCCCGCCGTGCCCGCCGCCACGCCGACCGCGGCGCCTGCCCTGCGCGCGCGCTGAGGCCGGTCCGCGCCATGACGGCCGCCCACCGCACCGGCATCGAGGAACTCGAAGCCCGCATCCTCTATTCCGCCGACGCGGCGCTGCTGCTGGGCGGCGTGCCGGTGGCCGATGTGCGCAGCATGGACACGACGGCGCACGCCACTGCGGCCGCCCCCGCTGCCGCGCATTGGCTGGTGATCGACCGCCGGGTCGAGGACTGGGACCTGACGCTGGCCGACCGGCAGGCACTGGACGGTGACGCTGCGGCCCCCTCGGTGCTGCTGATCGACGGCGATGCGGACGGCCGGGCGAAGCTGAGCGGGCTGAATGGCGCGGTCGAGGTGATGCCCTGGACCGATGCGCAGGGCCAGCGCTGGCTCGGTGCGACATCGTTTGGCGCTGAGCCAGCGGCCACCGCGCCTGCAGCCGCCGAGTCGCAGGCCGTGGCCGACACCGGACAGCCTGAGCGCTGGCAAGCAGAGGTCCGGCACGAACTGGTGGTCATTGACGGTGGCGTCGAAGGCGCGTCGCAGCTGGCGATGATGTGGTGGACCCAGGCGACGGCGTCCTGCCAGATCGAGGTGGTCGTGACCGACCCATCGCGCGACGGGCTGGCGCAGATCACCGAACTGCTGTCGACGCGGACGGACCTTTCTGCGGTGCATCTGGTCAGCCACGGCGACGCCGGGCAGCTGCGCCTGGGCACGACCACGGTCGATGCGTCAGTCCTCGCGGCGCGGGCCGCGGAAGTGGCTGGATGGCGGCAGGCGCTCACCGCGGACGCCGACCTGCTGGTCTACGGCTGCGACGTGGCGCAAGGCCTCACGGGCGCGGCCTTTGTGCACCAGCTGAGCGACCTGACCGGCGCCGACGTGGCCGCCAGTACCGACCTGACCGGCTCGGCCGGCGCGGGCGGGGACTGGACGCTGGAAGTCCAGACGGGCCAGATCGACCATGCGGCCGCGTTCGATACCGCGACCCAGGCCGAGTGGCAGGGCACGCTGGCCACCTACACCGTCACCAACCTGAACGACGCTGGCGCCGGCTCGCTGCGCCAGGCCATCACCAATGCCAACGCGAACGGTGGCGCGGACGCGATCACCTTCAGCACCTTCGGCACGATCAATCTGGCCAGCGCGCTGCTGCAGATCACGGGACAGGTCTCGATCAACGGCACCAACGGCAGTGCGCCCGGCATCGTGCTCAATGGCGGCAACACCATCACCACCGGCATCGACCTGCAGGCCGGAAGCGACTCCAGCACCGTCCGCGGTCTGGTTGTGCAGGCGTTCGCCGGCTCGGGCATCCGCGTCAACGGCGCCAGCGGCGTCACGATCGCCGGCAACTACATCGGCACCAATGCGGGCGGTAATGCCGCGGTCGGCAACGCGGTCGGCATCGATGTCACCGGCAGCGCCAACACCACCATCGGCGGCACGGCCACGGCCGACCGGAACGTCATTTCCGGCAACACGAACAGCGGCATCAGCATCGTTGGTGCGGGATCCGCTGGCAGCGTGGTGGCCGGCAATTACATCGGCACCAATGCCACCGGGATGTCCGATCTGGGTAATACCTTGCAAGGCGTCTACCTCAATTCCGTCAGCGGTGTCACGGTTGGCGGCAGCGTGGCGGGTGCCGGCAATCTGGTCAGCGGCAATGGGCCCGGCTCCGGTGCTGCGGGCATCAAGCTGGACACCGGTGCCAGCAACAACGTCGTGGCCGGCAACATCGTCGGCCTGAACGCGTCAGGCACTGGCGGACTGGCCAATTCGGGCGTCGGCATCTACGTGCTCGGCGCGTCCAACACCATCGGCGGCACGGTCACGGCGGCGCGCAATGTGGTCTCGGGCAATACCGGGCTGGGCATCAACATTTCCGGTGCCAGCGCCAACGACAACACCGTGGTCGGCAATTTCATCGGTACCTCCGCGACTGGGCTGGTCGGGCTCGGCAACGGTTCCGACGGTATCCAGATCGACAATGGCGCCAGCCGGAATTCCATCGGTGGCCTGAGCGCCGCTGAACGCAACGTCATCGCCGGCAACAGCAATTCCGGTGTTGCCGTGGACAGCGTGGCCTCTGTCGGCAACACCGTCATCGGCAATTACATCGGTGTGGGAGCGAACGGCAGCACCAGCCTGGGCAACACGGACAACGGCGTCAGCGTCAACCAGTCCACCGATACCGTCGTCGGTTCGACCGACCCGGCTGGTCGGAATGTGATTTCCGGCAATTCGCTGAGCGGCATCCTGATCACGAGCGGACGGGGCACGCTGGTCCTCGGCAACTACATCGGGACCGACGCCAGCGGCACCCTGGCACGTGGCAATGCCCAGGACGGCGTGCGCATGGTGGGCAATACCGATCTTGTGGTCATCGGCGGTGATGTGGCCGGCGCTGGCAACCTGATCGCCAACAACACCGGCGACGGCGTGCTGATCAATACCGCGCTCGGCAAGGTGAACACGGTCATCGGCAACACGATCACCGCCAACGGGGAAACCGGCATCGATCTGGGGGCCGACAACGGCACCACCCTGAACGATGCTGGCGACGGGGACACCGGGGCGAACGGCCTGCAGAACTTCCCGGTCCTGACTTCGGCCAGTTCGACGGCCGCCGGCACCACGCTGGTCGGCTCGCTGAATTCGACGGTGAACACGAACTTCCGCATCGATTTCTACGCCAACCACCTGGGCAGCGAGGATGGCACCGGCTACGGCGAAGGCGAGCGCTACCTCGGCTACACGACGGTGTCGTCGGGCGTGTCGGGCACGGTGGCCTTCAACACCACGCTGACCGACGCCTGGGTGAACAACGGCGACCGCGTGACGGCCACCGCCACGGTGATCCTGGGCGCGGGCGTGTACGGCGCGACGTCCGAGTTCGCGATGAACGTGGTGGCGACGGCGAGCGGTGTGGTGGTGGTCGACACCACCGCCGACACGATCGACGGCAACACGACCTCGATCACCGCCCTGGGCAACAGCCGTGGCGGCGACCAGCACATCTCGCTGCGCGAAGCCATCACCGCGGCCAACAACACCGCCAACGGTGCCACGCCGGACAAGATCGTCTTCGGCATCAACGGCTTCGATGCGCACACGATCGCACTGACCTCGCTGCTGCCCACGATCAGCGAGGCGGTGGTGATCGACGGCACCAGCGACGACAGCTTCGCGGTGCGGGGCGACCAGCCTGTCATCGTGCTGGATGGCGGCGGCGTGGTGCTGGACGGCTTGCGCCTTTACACCGGCTCGGATGGCAGTTCCGTGCGCGGCCTGAACATCCAGCGCTTTCTGCAGGATGGCATCGACATCTCGGGCAGCGGAGGCAACACGGTCGCGGGCAACTGGATCGGCGTCGGTACCGATGGGCTCACGGCCCGCGGCAATCTGGTGGGGGTCAATGTCTCGGCCGCCAGCAACAACGTGATCGGCGGCACGTCGGTCAGCGAGCGCAACGTTATTTCCGGTAACGGCAATGCGGGCGTCCTGATCAGCGCGTCTGGCGCGACCGGCAACGTCGTGATCGGCAACTACATCGGCACCGACAGCACCGGCACCGCCGACCTGAACGGCACCGCGAAGGTCAGCGGCGTCAGCGGCGTGGTGATCCAGAGCGGCGCCAGCAACAACCGCATCGGCACCAACGCGGACGGCTCGAGCGATGCCGCCGAGCGCAACGTCATCTCCGGCAACAACTGGTTTGGTGTCGAGATGAGCGGAAGCGGCACCTCGAACAACGTGGTGCAGGGCAACTACATCGGCACCGACGTGACGGGCCTCGTGGCCCTGGGCAATGCGCAGGGCGGGGTCTCGTTCTGGAACGGCGCTTCGGGCAACCAGGTCGGGTCCGGTCTGGCGGGGGCCGGCAACGTCATTTCCGGCAACGAGACCGGGGTGCAGGTCGCCGACGGCGCCAGCAACAACCGGGTGCAGGGCAACCTGATCGGCCTGGGTGCGGACGGCAGCACCGCGGTCGGCAACACCGGCGCCGGGGTGTACTTCTCGCGCGGCGGGTCCGCCACGGCCGTCACGGGCAATGTCATCGGCACCAATGCCGACGGCGTCGACGACGCGGGCGAGCGCAACGTCATCTCGGTCAACTACAACGGCGTCGCGCTGCTGGACGCCGAGGTCACCGGCAACACGGTGGCCGGCAACTACATCGGCACCGATGTGACGGGCTTGCTGGACCGGGGCAATGGGGTCGATGGGGTGTTGATCCAGAACGGCGCCAATGCCAACGCGATCGGCGGCAGCAGCGCGGTCCAGCACAACGTCATCAGCGGCAATGACGGCACCGGCGTGCACATCGATGGCGAAACCAGCGACAGCAACGTGGTTCGCAGCAACTGGATCGGGGTGAACGCGGCCGGCACCGGGGCACTCGGCAACGGTGGACATGGCATCTACCTCTTTGGTGGCGCCGACAACATCCTGGTGGGCGGCACCGGCGCCAGCGAAGGCAACTGGATCGCCTCGCCGGCCCTCGGGGGCATCTTCGTCAAGGGCGACTCCAGCGGCACCGTGATCCAGGGCAACCGCATCGGCACCGATCTGGCCGGCAGCGCCAACTGGGGCACGGGGCAGGTCAGCCTCCTGCTGGAGAACGGGGCCAACCACACCCTGGTGGGCGGAGTCACGGCGGGTGCAGGCAACACGGTGGCCAATGCCGGGCAGGGCGGCAGCTTCCGGGTCGGCCTCGGCATCCTTGGCGCGACGAGCACCGACAACGCCTTCCTGGGCAACACGGTCTACAACAGTGTCGGCCTGGGCATCGACCTGGGCAATGACGGCGTGACGCTCAACGATGCGGCCGATGCCGACACCGGCGCCAACAACCTGCAGAACTTCCCGGTGCTGGTCAGCGCCTACCGCAGCGGCGCGGACACCCGGGTCACCGGCACGCTCGACAGCACCGCCGGCACCAGCTACCGCATCGAGTTCTTCAGCACGCCGACGGGGGACAGCAGCGGCCACGGCGAGGGCGCCGTGTACCTGGGCGCCACCACCGTCACGACGAACGGCAGCGGCAGCGCCACCTTCTCCGCCACGCTGACCGGCGTGACGGTCAGCGCCGGACAGGTCGTCTCGGCCACGGCCACCGTGGACCTCGGCGGCGGCAACTACGGCAGCACCTCGGAATTCGCCGCCAACGTCACGGCCACCGACACGGCGCCGGCCATCGTCGTGCAGCCCCTCGGGCACACCAGCGAAGGCCAGTCCAACGCGTGTTTCAGTGTCGTGCTGGCCACGGCGCCGACGGCGGACGTCAGCGTCGCGCTCTCGGTCGATGACCCCACCGAGCTGTCGCTGGGGGTCAGTTCGCTGGTCTTCACCAGCGCCAACTGGAACGTGGTGCAGACCGTCACCGTCACCGGGGTGGACGACACCATCGTCGACGGCGCGGTCTGGTCCAACGTCAGGCTGGCGCCCGCAGTCAGTGCGGATGCCGCCTACAACGGGCTGAACCCGGCCGACCTCTCGATCCAGAACGCCGACAACGACACCGTCAACACCCTGACGGTGACAACCGCCTCGGACACCTTCGACGGCGACACCAGCAGCATCGCCGCCCTGATCGCCAACCGGGGCACTGACGGCCGCATCAGCCTGCGCGAGGCGATCACCGCCGCCAACAACACGGCCAACGCCGTGGGTGGCACCGACCGCATCGTCTTCGACATCGCCGATCCGCTGGTCGGCGGCGCCCACACCATCACGCTGTCCTACGACGGCCCGGACCCGGCCACCCGGCCTGACGCGCTGCCCACGGTGATCGAGGCGGTGGTGATCGACGCGACCACGGACACCGACTGGGCCGCTGCCGGCGGGTCGCCCGTGGTCGTGATCGACGGCAGTGCGGCCGCGGCATCCGCGGACGGTCTGTCGATCACCGCTGGCAACAGCACGGTGCGCGGCCTCGTGATCCGCAACTTCGGGCATTTCGGCCTCTACCTCGCCACGGGCGGCGGCAACACCATCGAAGGCAACTTCATCGGCACCAACACCGCGGGTTCGGCCGCGGCCGGCAATGCCTGGGGCATCGTGCTCGAAAACTCGGCCAACAACGTGATTGGTGGCTCCACGGCAGCGGCACGCAACCTGATCTCCGGCAACGCCAACGACGGCATCAACCTTGGCGGCACCGGCACGACCGGCAACCAGATCCAGGGCAACCGCATCGGCACCAACCTGGCCGGCACGGCGGCCATTGGCAATGGGGGTGTGGGCATCGGCATCGGTGCGGGCGCGTCCAGCAACACGGTCGGCGGCTCCGGCAGCGCGTACCGGAACCTGATCTCCGGCAATGCGCAGTACGGCGTCCTCATTACCGACGCGGCCACCAGCGGGAATGTGGTGCAGTCCAACTGGATCGGCGTGAACGCAGCGGGTACCGGGGCGCTGACCAATGGCGGCTTCGGCGTGGTGGTCGATCTGCAGGCTGCGTCCACCACGATCGCCGGGAATGTCATCTCCGGCAACACGGCCACCAGCTCGAGCGCTGCCCGCGGCGGCATTTACCTCTACGGCTACGGCGTGACCATCCAGGGCAACCTGATCGGGCTGGATGCCGCGGGTTCCGGGCTGCTGGGCAATGGGGGCGGGCCTGCCATCACCGCTGGCATCGTCGTCAACGACGGCAGCACGGGGGTGCGCATCGGCGGCACCGGTGTGGGCGAGGGCAATGCCATCGCTGGCAACACCGGGGCCGGTGTCGCGGTGATGACCACGGTGGGGCAGACCACCCTGCTCGGCAACACCTTCCGCGACAACACCGGCCTGGCCATCGACCTGGGCAACGACGGCCTGACCGCCAACGACGTGGGCGACACCGACTCGGGCGCCAACACCTTGCTGAACACCCCCGTGCTCACCAGCGCGGACCTCCAGGGCGCCGATGTACGGATGCGTGGCGAGATCAACACCACCGCCGGCACCACGCTGCGCATCGAGTTCTTCTCCAGCGCCCTCGGCACCGAGGACCCGACCGGCTATGGCGAAGGCGCCACCTGGCTCGGCTACACCGAGGTCACCACGGACAGCGCTGGCCGGGCGCTGATCGATGTGACCCTGGCTGGCATGGCACCTGCGGCGGACGCCCGGGTCAGCGCCACGGCCACGGTCAAGACCGGGGCGGCGACCTACAGCGCGACCTCCGAGTTCGCGATGAACGTGCCGGCCGCCGTGCCCAACCAGCCGCCCGTGCTCACCCTGTCGGGCTACAGCTCCAGCTACACGGAAAACGCGGCGGCCCTCTACGACGCTGGCGCCACGCTGACCGATGCCGACAACCCCGTGCTGAACGGCGGCCAGTTCATCGCCCAGATCACCGCCAACGGCAGCACCACCGACGAACTGGGCATCCGCAACCAGGGCACCGGCGTGGGCCAGATCGGCCTGTCGGGCAGCAACGTGACCTATGGCGGAACGGTCATCGGCACCTCGGCTGGCTTCGGCAATGGCAGCACGCCGCTGGTGGTGACCTTCAACGGCAACGCCACCACGGCGGCGGTGCAGGCACTGCTGCGCAACATCACCTACCGCGACACCAGCGACAACCCGAGCACGGCCACCCGCACTCTCGAACTGACGGTCAGCGACGGCAGCGGCGGCACCAGCACGCCCGCCGTGGTGAGCGTGGCGGTGGTGGCCGTCAACGATGCGCCGGTGCTGGCGAACGGCGGCGCGATCAGCGTGTCGGAAGGCGCCGTGGGGCTTCCTTTCTCGGGCGTGGCCACGCTGGGCGATCCGGACAACGCCACCTTCAGCGGCGGCACGCTCACGGTCACCATCAGCGCCGGTGCCGAGTCCACCGATGTGCTGCAGGTAGCGAATGTCTCGACCGTCTCGACCTCCGACGGCAATGTGCGGGTGAACGGCGTGACCGTCGGCACCCGGTCGGGCGGCACCGGTGGGACGCCGCTGGTCGTGAGCTTCAATGCCAACGCCACGGTGTCCCGGGTGCAGGCCGTCTACGAAGCCATGGGCCTGCGCACCACGTCGAATACCCCGACCTCGGGCCTGCGCACGGTCTCGGTCGTGCTCAACGATGGTGTGGGCGGCACCAGCAACACCGCCACCGCCCAGGTCAACCTGCTGGCGGTGAACGACGCGCCGGTGTTCGGCAGCCTGAATGGCACGCCTGCCTATACCGAGGGCGCTGCGGCGGTGGTGCTCGACGCGAACGTGACGGTCAGTGATGCCGAGCTGACAGCGAACAACAACTTCGGCGGTGCGACGCTGACCCTGGTGCGCAATGGTGGCGCCAGTGCGCAGGATCTGTTCGGCGCCACCGGCACGCTGGGTGCGCTGACGGAGGGCGGCAATCTGGTGGTGGGCGCCACGGCCATCGGCACCGTCACGGCGAATGCGGCCGGCACGCTGGTGCTGACCTTCAACGCCAGCGCGACCAATGCCCTGGTGAACAGCGCGCTGCAGCAGATCGCCTATGCGAACAGCAGTGTGGCGCCACCGGCCAGCGTGCGGATCGACTGGACCTTCCGCGATGGCAACACGGGCGCCCAGGGCACCGGTGGGGCATTGTCGGACAGCGGCAGCACGACGGTGGCCATCACCGCCGTCAACTCCGCCCCGGTGATCACGGCCACGGATGCCGGTGTCGCCTATGCCGAGGGGAGTGGCCCCACCTTCGTGGCCGACATCGGGCTGGCGCTGAGCGACCTCGATTCCGCGGATTTCAGCGGTGGCTCGCTCACCGTTTCGCTGGCAGCCGGCGGCGTGCCGGGCCAGGACGTGCTGGGCTTCTTCGACCAGGGCAGCGCGCCGTCGCAGATCGGCCTCTCGGGCACCACGGTCACCTACGGCGGTGTCGGCATCGGCACCTTCAGCGGAGGCAGTGCGGGCGCGGATCTGGTCGTCAGCTTCAACACCAGTGCCAGCCGGGCCGCCGTGGAATCGCTGATGCGCGTGACCACCTACGCCAACACGGACACGGCCGCGCCGACGCCGGGCGCGCGCACCATCCGCTTCATGCTCACCGATGGCGACGGTGGCACCAGCAATGCCTACGACACGACCGTGGTGGTGAGCGGCGTCAACGATGCACCCGTGTTCGCCGGACTCGACGGCACACCGGCGTACACGGAGGGCGGTCCGGCCGCCGTGCTGGACGCCAACGTGCAGATCAGCGACGCTGAACTGGGTGCCGCCGACAACTTCAGCGGCGCCACGCTCACGCTGTCGCGCAATGGCGGCGCCAACAGCCAGGACCAGTTCTCGGCCACCGGGAGCCTGTCCGCACTGACCGAGGGCGGCAGCCTCGTCGTTGGCGGCACAGCCATCGGCACCGTCACCACGAATTCGGCCGGGTCGCTGGTGCTGAGCTTTGACGCCGGCGCCACGAACGCGCTGGTCAACGCGGCCATGCGGCAGATTGCCTATGCCAACCGCAGCGACACGCCGCCGGCCAGCGTGCAGATCGACTGGAGCTTCAGCGACGGCAATGCCGGCGCGCAGGGGGCGGGCGGTGCGCTGGCGGCCGGCAGCCATGTCACGGTGGCGCTCACGGCCGTCGATGACGCGCCGGTGATCACCAGCCTGGGCGGTGGTGCCAGCGCGGCCCAGTCCGTCGCGGAGAACACCACCGCCGTGGCGACCATCACCGCGACGGACGTCGACGACGCCCCCGGCGTGTTGCGCTACAGCATCGTGGGCGGGGCCGATGCGGCGCGGTTCACCATCGACAGCGCGACGGGCGCGCTGGCCTTCGCCGCAGCGCCCGACCATGAGGTGCCGGCCGATGCTGGTGCGGACAACGTCTACGACGTGACGGTGCAGGTCAGCGACGGCACGCTGACCGACACGCAGGCGATCTCCGTCACGGTGACCGGTGTCAACGACAACGCGCCGGTGATCACCTCGGACGGCGCCATGGCCACCGCGGCCGTCAGCGTCGCCGAAAACACGAGCGCCGTGACCACGGTGACCGCCTCCGACGCCGACCAGCCCGCGCCGACCCTGACCTACAGCATCAGCGGCGGCGCGGACGCCGCGCGCTTCACGATCGACGCCAGCACCGGGGCGCTGAGTTTCGTGTCGGCGCCGGACTTCGAGGCCCCCGCCGATGTGGGCGCGGACAACGTCTACGACGTGCTGGTGCAGGCGAGCGACGGCAGCCAGACCGGGACCCAGGCGATCGCGGTCACGGTCACGCCGGTGAACGACAACACGCCGGCGATCACCTCGAATGGCGCAGGCACCAGCGCCGTGGTCCTGGTCGCGGAAAACACGACCACGGTGACGACGGTCGCGGCCACCGACGCCGATGCGCCTGCGCAGACGCTGGGCTTCAGCATCGTCGGCGGGGCGGATGCGGCCCGCTTCACGATCGATGTCAATACCGGCCTGCTGCGCTTCCTGGCCGCGCCCGACCACGAAGCGCCGACCGACGCCAACGCGGACAACGTCTACGACGTGACCGTGCAGGTCAGCGACGGCAGCCGGACGGATGCCCAAGCCATTGCGGTCACGGTGACGGGTGTCAACGAGTCCGCACCGGTGATCACCTCGAACGGGGCCGGAGCCAGCGCCGCGGTGAGCGTGGCCGAGAACGCGACCGCCGTGACCACCGTGACCGCCACCGATGCCGACCAGCCCACGCCGGCGCTGAACTACAGCATCAGCGGCGGCGCGGACGCGGCCCGGTTCACCATCGACGCCAGCACCGGCGCGCTGCGCTTCGTGTCCGCACCAGACTACGAAGCGCCGACCGATGCCGGCGCCGATAACGTCTACGACGTGACCGTGCAGGTCAGCGACGGCAGCCGGACGGATACCCAAGCCCTCGCGGTCACGGTGACGGGCGTCGACGACAACGTGCCGCAGATCACCTCCGGCAACGCGGTCAGCGTGGCCGAGAACACCACAGCCGTGGCGACGCTGACGGCCAGCGACGCCGACCAGCCCGCGCAGGCGCTGACGTTCAGCATCGTCGGCGGCGCCGATGCGGGGTGCTTCACGGTCAACGGCACGACCGGCGCACTGCGGTTCGTGGCCGCACCCGACTTCGAGGCGCCGACCGACAGCGGTGCCGACAACGTCTACGACCTGCTCGTCCAGGTCAGCGACGGTACGCTGACCAGCACGCAGGCGATCGTGGTGACGGTCACCGATGTGTCGAACACGCTGCGCGTGACCACCACATCGGATGCCAGCGACGGCGACACCTCGTCGATCGAGGCGCTCAATGCGAACGCCGGCGCCGACGGCCGCATCAGCCTGCGCGAGGCGCTGCTGGCGGCCAACAACACCGCCAACCGGGGCGCGACGCCGGACCAGATCGGGTTTTCGATCGCCGATCCGCTGGTCGGTGGCGCCCACACCATCGTGATCGGCCCGACCGATCTGCCCACCATCACGGACGCCGTGGTGATCGACGGCAGCACCGAGCCGGATGCCGGCAGCGGCCCGGTCGTCGTGCTGGATGGGGCTGGTGTGGCCAACATCGGCCTGCATGTCTCCGCCTCCGACACGACCGTGCGCGGGCTGGTGATCTCGCGCTTCACGGCGCGCGGCGTGTTCATCGACGCGGGCGCCGCCAGCGTGCTGGTGGCGGGCAACCGCATCGGCACCGATGTCACCGGCCTCGTCGCGCAGGGCAATGGCAACTGGGGCATCGACGTCGTCACGGCCGGCTCCGGCATCGTGATCGGCGGCACCACGGCCGCGGACCGCAACATCATCGGCGCCAACACCGGGCAGGGCGGCATCGCCATCAACGCCACCAACGGCGCCACGGTCATCGGCAACTACATCGGCGTGGGCAGCGACGGCGTGACCGCGCTGGGCAACCGCGACGGCATCCTGCTGTTCGGCAGCACGACGGGCGCCCGCATCGGCGGCACGGCCGCGGGGGAGGGCAATCTCATCGCCCACAACGCCACGGCCGGGGTCGATGTCTGGTCCGGCAGCACCGGCAACAGCGTGCTGGGCAACCGGATCTTCGGCAACGGCGGGCTGGGCATCGACCTCGCCTGGGACGGCGTGGTCAATGCCAATGACCCGGGCGACCGCGACGGTTTCCAGAACTATCCGGACCTGCTCGAAGCCTACAGCAGCGCGGGCAACACCACGGTCCGCGGCACGGTCAGCTCGACGCCGAACACGGCGCTGCGGCTGGAGTTCTTCTCGCTGCCGGCAGGCTCCGGCGACGCGGGCGGCCACGGCGAGGCCAGGGTCCTGCTCGGCGCTCTGGATGTCAGCACCGACAGCAGCGGCAACGCCAGCTTCACGGCGACGCTGACCGGCATGAGCACCCCGGTTGGCGATCTCGTCACGGCGACCGCCACGGTCCGGACTGGTGCGAACACCTACGGCCGCACCTCGGAGTTTTCGGGCAACCGCGCGGTCACGGCCAGCGCGGCGCCGGTGCTGTCCTTCCTGTCCGGGCCGCTCGACTATTCCGAAAATGCCGGCCCGGTGGTTGTCGCTCCGGGCGCGACGGTCACGGACGCCGACTCGTCGAACTTCGCGGGCGGCCGGCTGGTCGTCGAGTTCCTCGCCAACGCCGACGCCACCGACCGCATCGGCCTCCGCGACCAGGGCACCGGCGCCGGGCAGATCGGCCTGTCGGGGAACAGCGTCACCTACGGCGGCGTGGTGATCGGCACCGCCTCGGGCGGCACGGATGGCGCGACACCGCTGGTCGTCGATCTGAACGCGGCCGCGACGCAGGCGGCCACGCAGGCGCTGCTGCGCAACATCACCTACGAGAACGTCTCCGATCAACCCTCCGGCGCAGTCCGCACGGTGGCCGGGCATCTGGAAGATGGCGGTGGCGGCACCAGCAACACGGCGTCCGGCACGGTCCGCGTGATCGCCGTCAACGACGCACCCATTCCGGATGCCGGCGCCGCCTACACGATCCGCGAGGGCGACAGCCTGGTGCTGGACGCCAGCCGTTCGACGGACCCGGACGACGCCGTGCTGAGCTTCGCCTGGGATCTGAACGGCAACGGCGTCTATGGCGAAACCGGCGAGCCGACTGCGGCCGCTGCCTCGGTGGACTGGGCGACGCTCGCCGCGCTCGGGTTGAACGACAGCGGCAGCTACACCGTCGGGGTGCGCGTCACCGATGCGCAGGGCACCAGCCGTGTTGCCACCACCACGCTGCTCGTCACCGACCGCGCGCCCACCCTGACCGTGGGTGGCACCGGCCGCGTCACGGCGGGCCAGCCCTACACGCTGAACCTGTCCGCCAGCGACGCTGGCGCAGACACCATCACCGCCTGGAGCATCGACTGGGGTGATGGCACGGTCGTGGCCTATGCCGGCAACCCGGCCAGCGTTGTCCACACCTACACCCGCAGCGGCTCCGCGTTCAGCGTGCTGGCTGCTGTGGTCGACGAGGACGGCACGCACGCGCAGGACCCGTCGCAGGCGCACCAGGTGGTCGTCGACAACGCGGCGCCCGTCCTCACGAGCGATGGCGGCGGTGCTTCCGCCGCACGCACCCTGGCCGAAAACACCGCCACGGTCACGACCCTCACCGCCACCGATGTTGACCAGCCCGCGCAGGCGCTGACGTTCAGCATCACCGGCGGCGCCGACGCGACCCGGTTCATCATCGACAGCGCCACGGGCGTGCTGCGCTTCCGAACAGCGCCCGACTACGAAGCCCCGACCGACGCAGGCGCCGACAACGTCTACGACGTGACCGTGCAAGTCAGCGACGGCAGCCTGACGGCGTCGCAGTCCATCGCGGTGACCGTTGTGGACGTCAACGACAACACGCCAGCCATCACCTCGGGCGGCGCGTTCAGCGTGGCCGAGAACGCGACCGCGGTGACCACCGTGACGGCGAGCGATGCCGACCTCCCGGCGCAGGTGCTGACGTTCAGCATCACCGGCGGCGCCGATGCAGCCCGGTTCACGATCGACGCCAGCACGGGCGCGCTGAGTTTCGTGTCGGCACCCGACTACGAAGCCCCGACCGACGCAGGCGCCGACAACGTCTACGACGTGACCGTGCAGGTCAGCGACGGCAGCCTGACGGCGTCGCAGGCGATCGCGGTGACCGTTGTGGACGTCAACGACAACACGCCAGCCATCACCTCGGG